>DPHE01000094.1:0-23735 GCA_003521815.1 Colwellia sp. | reverse complement strand
TTTTAGGTTTTCCAGAAAAATATAAAAAGGAACAAACGTGCTAACAACACAAGAACAATTAAAATACTCTCGACAAATTATGCTCCCAAAAATTGGTCATTCTGGGCAAATGTCCCTACGTAACGCCAAAGTGCTTATTGTCGGTGTTGGCGGATTGGGTAACCCTGCTAGCTTATACTTAGCTGCTGCAGGTGTTGGGACCTTATATTTAGCTGACGGTGACGCTATCGAACTAAGTAACTTACCAAGACAAATACAGTTTAGCGAACAAGATATTAATAGAAATAAAGCTGATACCGCGGCAGAAAAGCTCAACCAACAATTTCCAGATTGTAATGTTGAAGCCATTGATGACATGCTAGATCATGAACTATGTGAATATTACCTACCACAGGTGGATTTGGTACTTGATTGTTCAGATAACATTGCCACCCGTTATTTAATCAACCAAGCGTGTGTTGCGCATAAAGTCCCTTTAGTTGTCGGCGCAGCAACAGGCTTTGATGGTCAACAAATGGTAATAGATCCAAGGGATGAAAGCAGTGCTTGTTATCATTGCTTATTCCCATCTTCAGAAAAAGCCCCTGCCAATAATTGTCAAACCATGGGCATTTTAGGTCCTGTTCTGGCGATAGTAGCAGGTATGCAAACGTTACAAGCAATAAAATTACTTACTGGCAATGAAGCTCAAATTAATAAATTGAATTTGTTTGATGGTTTATCGAACCAATGGCAAAATTTCACCATGAAAAAACAGAAGAAATGCACTGTTTGTGGTGAGAAATAATAACCCCGAAGCATAAATTAATAGATTTTTAGCTCTATTCAATAGCTCATGCTAAAAACCAATAGCATTAACTAATATGCTTTTAATAATGGCTTTAACATTTCTTCTAAACCATTCAATTTAACTTCATACATCAGCGCTAATTGCTGTCCTAATTTACCTTCAGGAAAACCTTTACTATGAAACCACACTAAGTAAGGCTCAGGTAATTGTAATAATTTTCGACCTGCATATTTACCAAATGGCATGGTTTGATTAACAGCTTCAATTAACGCTTGTTGATTTTCTATCACAAAACTCTCTATTTATTCTCATGTTTATATTCAAGCGACTCAAAGTGCTTGTTCAGGACAGTTTAACCTTATTTGAGTACAGAAAAATTTATTATGATTAATTTCCCCTAAACCTAACATTATAATGTCGTATCCAAAATAACACTTCTCGTTGGGGTGAATTACAAATACTTGGTTATAACCCAACACAAAACCCTTGTGGCATTATCTTGAAGTGAGGCAGGTATAGGTATTAATTTTCACTAGATTCTGGTGAAAAGATCACCCCTGATTTTGAGGTCTTTTTTGTAGTTTTCTTTGTAATGTTCTTCTGTGCATAGATAACTGTCTAGCGGTAGCAGATACATTGCCATCATTGGCTTTCAATACTTGTTGAATATGCTCCCACTGTACTTGTTCTGCTGATAGTGTTTTACCATCTAGTTCTGTATTTGTGAGAATTTCACCCGCTTTAATTTTATTAAGGGCTGCTAACAAGGTTTGTGTATCAAGCGGCTTAGTTAAATAATCATCTGCTCCTAATTTAATCGCCTCTACAGCCGTAGCAATACTGGCAAAGCCAGTTAGTAAAATGATACGACTTTTGGGGCGTAATTGACGGATAGGGGTAATGATATTCAACGTTGTTTCTTGTGATAGCTTCATATCCAATAATACATAATCAGGTTTGTATCGGTGACAAGCTAACAATGCTTCTGAGTTGGTTTCAACATGAACACAATCAAAATCATGTTTGGTTAAACGCATCTTTAATGTATTAGCAAAAATAATGTCATCTTCAACTATCAATAGTTTTTTCAATTTTTTACCTGCTTACTGGGAGACTTAACGTGACTAAAGCGCCGCCTAAATGATGATTAGTTAAGGCTAATTCCCCGCCTAAACGATCTAGACTAGCATGACTTAAAAACACTGCCATACCTAAACCTTGTTCGCTATTTACAGGCATTACGCCCAACTGTTTAAGCTTTTCTAAAGCAAAACCTCCGCCATAGTCTCGAATAATAAATTGCCAGTTTTGGGCATCAACTTGGCTAACTAAGGTGATTTTATTGCTATTATTTGCCTTGGTTGCTCGAACAGCGTTATTAATTAAATTCAAAATGGCCGGCAATAATGCAGCATCTGCCATTATTTTAGTATTTTCTGGTTGGTGCTCTACTAATTCAACACTTATTTCAGGGTGATTAACGCGTAAATTATCCAATAACTTTTCCAATAACTTGCCAACATTAGTCGCAACGATAGTTTGCTCTTTAATATCAAATACCATAGCACGAAAAGCATTCAAGCTATCGCTGCATCGTGTTAACTGGCTTTGCATATCATTGATAATATCATTATTAGGAAAGTCTTCACTGAGTTCATCCGCAAGTAATTGCACGGTTGCAATAGGTGTGGCAAGTTGGTGAGTTATTTGTGCAGAAGCGACTCCCAAGGAAGTAACCTGATCCTGTTTTAATAAATTTTCCCGGTAAGCAGCAATGGCTAATTCTCTTTGATTAATGCTACGCGCCATTTTTCCTACGACAATAGCTACCACTAAAGCAGAAAATAAAAAGTTTATCCCCATGCCAATAAAGTGCCCTTGCATATTACCGTGCATAACACTCATGGGTAAATACCACAATAAAACGCTATACGATAGTATCGCTAAAAAGGCGACTAGTGCTAATAAAGTAGATGTTAAGGTAACGGCAGCGATCGCAATAGGAATTAATAACAAAGACACGAAGGCGTTGGTTGCTCCGCCACTAAAAAATAATAACAACGACAAAAATAGGATGTCAGAACAAATTTGCATCAATAACGCCCGCTGACTTATTTGTGTCTTGTTACGATAAAAAATAAAACTGAGAAAAGTGAAGCCAAACTCTAATACAATGACACTAAATAATGGCATCCAAGGTAATTCATAGGCTAATCCTAAATTAACATAAAAGATCAACAGTAATTGAATAGTAATAGCAGCACTACGCAGGGCAAGTACCCGTTGAATTTGGTTATTCACTTTAGGGTTTGTCAGTGTTTTATTTATTTGAAAAAATGGTGACATAAATTTTTTATGCAATAGGTATAAATTGTCTAAGTACAATATTATACTATCGTTAATCTTAACGATAGTAATGAGATAAATCATAAAAATGACAAGTATTACTGATGAAAATAAGCTACAACGTGCCACATTAGCTGGTGGTTGTTTTTGGTGTATAGAAGGCGCATTTTCCCAAGTTAAAGGCATAGATTCAGCAATTTCAGGCTATATGGGGGGTCATAGTGACAATCCTACTTATGAAGACATTTGCACTGGCAACAGTGGTCATGCTGAAGTAGTACAGCTAAGTTTTAATGATCAGGAAATCACTTACCAAGAGATTATTGAGATCTTCTTCACCTTACACAACCCAACTCAGTTAAATAGGCAAGGTCACGATATTGGTAGCCAATACCGTTCTGCTATTTTTTATCATAATGGATCTCAACAGAAAATTGCCGAAAAAACAATTGATAAAATGAGTATAGCAAAAATTTTTGAGCAGGATATCGTCACTCAGGTATGCCCTGCAGAGCTCTTTTATTGTGGTGAAGAGTATCATCAAAATTATGTTAATAATAATCCACAAAGTCAGTATTGTCAGGTGGTTGTATCACCTAAACTCGCTAAATTTAGACAAACCTTTATTAATAAATTGAAGTAACTTATCGTTCATTAGTCTAACTGATTTAAGCAGTACCCTATTCCCTTTATAGGTCACTGCTTAAATAAACTCTAGCACTACAAACCAACAAAATACTGACCAAATAACAGTTCTCTTAAGTTATTTACCGATCAACAGTTGACAATCCAGTCAATTTCCAAGATCATATAGACATCTAAACGTCTACAACTTAAATTTAACAAGAAGAACTATTTTGAATAAGCAATCAGAGCTTCGCGCTAGATATAACAATATTAATCGTGGTGTTTACTTTATTGGCACAACACCACCAAAAAATGACACCCCATTAGAGGCAATTGAAACAATTGCTGAAAAATTATTGGAGCGTGTTAGCGATATAGATTTTGATGGCCTGATCGTTTATGACATTCAAGATGAAGATTCTCGCACGAGTAAACCAAGACCATTCCCGTTCAAGCTAACTCACGACACTCGCCTATATTCATCGTTGCTTAATAAAAAATCAAATCGCCCGGTGATTACTTATAAAAGCGTTGTTCAATCTAACGCTGATGCCTTTAATCAATGGGCCAATGAAGCTTGGCAAGAATATGGTATTAGAGACATTGTACTTGTTGGTAGCCCTTCAAAAAAGAATGAGATATCACTCCCTTTAGCTGATGCTTATAAAACCCTTGTCGATAATGAACATGATTTTTTCATTGGCGGTGTCACCATTGCTGAACGTCATGCAAGTAAAAAAAATGAGCATGAACGCTTAATAGAAAAAAACAAGCAAGGGTGTAACTTCTTTATTTCTCAGGCAATATATAACCCACAAGCAACAATAGACATGCTAACGCGTTATGCTATTGAGTGTAAAAAGCAAGGGTTGAAACCTCAACGATTAATCTTAACTTTTTCACCTTGTGGCAGTAAGAAAACCTTAGAGTTTATTGAATGGTTAGGCGTAAATGTTCCTGAGGCGACAAGTTTACGTATTCTTCATTCTGAGAGTCCACTTTATGAGTCAATTCGTATTTGCACTAACAGCTTACAACAAATTTTAGATGCGGTTATTCCTTACGATTTACCCTTAGGTTTGAATATTGAGAGCTTAACTAATCGTAAAGAAGAAATTGACGGTTCTATTTTGCTTTATAAACTATTACGTTCAACCATGGATAATTATTTAGCCAAGAAAGAGCTGAATCAGTTAACTAAAAAATAAACTGACTCAGTACTTATAAAGCCTATTGATTTATTTAAATCGCATTGATAAATCAATAGCTTGTACATGTTTAGTTAATGCACCTGAAGAAATAAAGTCGACCCCTGCTTTCGCGTATTCCCGCAAAATTTCTATGGTCATATTACCTGACACTTCTAATTTTGCTTTATTACGTGTTGCTATCACCGCTTGTTCAATCATCGTTGGGGTAAAATTATCTAACATAATGATATCGGCCCCGGCATCAAGCGCTTGTTGCAACTCATCCATTGATTCAACTTCAACTTCTACCGTTTTATCACGATGATTTTTCTTTGCCCTAGCAATCGCTTGCGCTATACCACAACACGCGGCAATATGATTTTCTTTGATCAAAAAGGCATCAAACAAGCCAATTCGATGATTAACACCGCCACCACAAAGAACCGCATACTTTTGTGCACTACGCAAGCCAGGTAATGTTTTACGCGTATCTAATAACTTGGTGTTACTGCCCTGTAACTCTTGCACATATTTACTGGTTAAGGTTGCTGTACCTGATAGCGTTTGTAAAAAGTTAAGCGCTACACGCTCACCCGTTAGTAACGTTCTCGCATTACCTTCTAATTCAAACAAAGTCGTATTAGCTTTCACCATTTGACCATCATTAACGAACCACGTAATTTTGGTAGGTGATGTTTTTACTGTTTTTTTAGCAGTACCCTTCAGTGATGCATCTAGTTGCTTAAACACTTCATTCACCCAAGCAACACCGCAGACGATACAATCTTCCCGGGTAATCACTGTCGCAATCGCTTGTTCAGTTTCAGGAATCAACATCGCCGTAATATCTTGTTCTGCACAGGCTTCTTCACTATCAAACGCACCTAAATCTTCCTTAAGTGCCCAGGTTGTTGTAGTCATTATGTCTTTTTTTAGCCTTGCTAATTGAGAAGTGAGCATTTACTTTTGTTCCTGTTAAAGAGGTGCTTGTAAAATTAATTGTTTACCTGTTTGTTGAAAATCCAACTGCTTTAAAGCACTCATGCCTAGCAATATTTCATTATTTTTCATCGCAGGGTTTATATGTGCTGCAACATTATATAGGAAAATATTGCCAATGCTAAGCTGATCTATTTTAGTTTTATAAACTGTGACTTTACCATTGGCTGTTTGCACTGGATAACTGCCGTAACTTTGAAGGTGTAATTTATCTGCAATATGTACAGGGATAGAAACTTGGGTAGCACCTGTATCGAGTAGAAAAGTGACTGACACCTCGTTAATGGTACCTTTAGTAACATAATGCCCTTGCCTATTCTGCTTTAATATCACTTCCGCTTGGCCTGAACTACTCAAGCTAACTTGTGGTTGGCTATTTGGATTATATTGCTTATAAAGTTCATCTTCAAAGAAGAACATTAATAGAACGATAGCCATAATCCATGTAAGCCAAACAAAAAGTTTACCAATTTTGTTTGTCGGGTCAACTTCAGTCATAATAAGGGTACAATTTTATTAAAAAAGTTATTGTATGTCGTTAATCGACAAGAGCAAAGCCTCAAATAGTAATAAGTTGAGTCCAAGTTATCATCCAAAACCAGATAAAAGGTTAACCATTGACAATGGTTGGCTCCAAAAAGCTGAACATCAACTATCTGCTTTTTGGAGCCCGAGAGAACCACAAGAGAACATTAGCTTACTTGTAGTTCATAATATCTCTTTACCGGCTGGAAGCTTTGGTGGTAATCATATAACTAATTTATTTTTAGGTCAGTTAACGGCTGATGACCATCCTAGCTTTGGTGATATTGCCCAAATAAAAGTCTCTGCCCATTGCTTAATAAGGCGTGATGGCAGTATTATTCAATACGTATCTTTTAATAACAAAGCTTGGCATGCCGGTATTTCTTGTTTTAATGGCAGGGATAAATGTAATGATTATTCTATTGGAATAGAACTTGAAGGTACCGATGACATTCCTTATGAAGAAGTGCAATACCAGCAATTATCGAGATTAACGGCTAGTTTGCAAAAACATTATCCACTAATAACCCATGAGAACATTGTGGGTCATTGTGATATAGCACCGATAAGAAAAACAGATCCAGGAAAGATATTTAACTGGCCTCATTACCGTCAACTGTTACAACAACACAATAATATAATAATAACGAACGAATAATAAGGTTATACATGAGTCTACTTAGTTTATTAATTGCATTAGCTGCAGAAAAATCACTCTCCTCTTCCTTTTGGCGTTTTGATTATTATTATCAAAAATATACTCGCTTTTTTCAGTGCAATAATAGCCCCCTGTCAAAAGTCAAAGATAGCACGTTTGGCTATACCCTATTTTTGCTCTTACCTGTTGCTGTTATTTACGCGATTTTATTCTTTGTTGATGATAACTTATTACACTTAATATTATCTACTTTGATACTCATTGTTTGTTTTGGTTGCGTCACTACACGTAACAGCTACAAGCAGTATTTATATGCGGCTTTTCGTGATGAAAAAACCACGTCAGAATTGTATCATCAACAACTTTTACAAGATAAAAATTTACCACCTATGGGATTTGGACAAGCACTTATTTGGCTAAATTACCGTTATTATATCGCCATTATGTTATTTTTCATTATGTTTGGTGCTGCTGGTGTCGTTTTCTATCGTTTACTCACCACCGTTATCGAACAACAAAATGGCTGTCCTTTAGAACAGATTGAAACGACTCCAAGTAATGACAACCCCGATAAAAATGAACTGTCATCTAACAAGACAGAAAACACGATAAATGAAGACGACAAATACAGTATTCCGAGTGTTTCATCCGGCTGTAAAAACTATCATGACATTTTATTCTACTTAGATTGGTTACCAGTACGCATTACTTCGTTTGGCTATATGTTTGTCGGCCATTTTTCTAGAGCACTTCCTATTTGGCTCGAAAGCTTCTTTGATAGTAAAAAACCAACACACGAAATTTTAATTGATGTAGCACAAAAATCGGAAGACAGTATGGTCGACGAAAGTGACTGCACAGCAGAGCCTTGTTTATTAGTACGCTTATCTAAACGAAACGTCTTATTGCTACTTGCCTCAATTGCTACGTTAACTCTGTTTGGCGTTATCCGCTAAGCTATTAGATACCCTATTAGATACAAAAATTTGATTATAGACATAAATTTCAATATTAATTATAACGCTGCCCGTCATCGGTATAGATGAGTTTTCATCTATACCTAATAATAAATTGTAGTTTCCTGAAATATACCCGCATCTAATGATTTAGCCAAATTATTTTATATAGACGGCAATGACTGCCTTATTTCAGTACCCCAAGCAGTCCAAACGCCATAGGTGATACAGTAGTAAGCCTTAGTGCTACCAATTCTGTACTGACACCAAAATAATAGGTGTTGATTTATCTAAAAAATAACATTACACGCATTGAAATATGGGTGTACTTGATAATTTCTTTGCTCATCACGAAATAAAAACCACGTCTAAAAGCCAAAAGTATTGGTAAGACCATTAAATTACTAAGCGTTAACTTTAGTTTTTAACTCTGTTTTGTCTATAAAACAACCTTGATTTAATGTGGATCTTCAACTATATTACATTTTAAGTGTTGCCTTTATCTCTTCTTATTGCCTAAAAACATCATGGTAATACCAATTTACCAAAGTGGTGTAATTGATACCTGAGAGTGGCCAATCTAAAATAAATAATTAAAGGTTTGTACGTTAATGACACAGTTATTACAACAAAAATTAAAACCACAAAAACTGTCTGACATTATTTTAGCTCAACTAGAAGAGTTGATTGTTGAGGGTAGTTTACAACCAGGCGAAAAATTATTACCTGAACGTGATCTAGCGAAAAAATTTGACGTTTCAAGGCCATCTTTACGTGAAGCTATTCAAAAATTAGAAATTAAAGGGTTAGTAACTCGTAAACAAGGAGGTGGTACGTTTGTTAGCAAAAATATAATGAAATCGTTTTCCGATCCTATGTTTGATTTAATGGCCAATAGCAGTCAATCACAATTTGATTTATTAGAATTTCGCCATGGAATTGAAGGCATGGCGTCCTATTATGCAGCTTTGCGAGGTACCACAACTGACTTTGAACAAATACAAGACAAGTATAATAATATTGGTAATAGCCAATTAGAAGATAATTTAAAATTAGAAGCAGAAGCCGTTTATGAGTTTTATATCGCCATATGTGCCGCCTCACATAATGTGGTGATATTACAAACTGCACGTAGCATGGCTGAATTGATAATAGACAACATAGAACAAAACTTGACGGTTTTAGCTAAACGCCCTGAAATATTTAGCAAGGTAACCGATTATAGAAAAGATTTGCTAGACGCTATTGTTAGCGGGCAACCAAAGAAAGCCTGGAGTGCCAGCCACCGCCATTTAGCTTTTATAGAAGAGATTCTTTTAAAACTAACACAAGAAAATAGTCGCATAAAAAGAACCCTGCGCAGAATGTAAGAATACGTAAATATTCACAAACAAACAAACAAACAAACAAACAAACAACAATATTGGAGACAAAGCACTATGTCAGATCTACCAAACATTGATATTGATTCATTAGAAACCCAAGAATGGTTAGAATCAATGGAGTCAGTATTAGAAAATGAAGGCCCAGAACGCGCACATTTTTTATTGGAAAAACTAATCGATCGTGCTCGCCGTGGCGGTACACATTTACCTTTTGAAGCAACTACTGCCTATGTAAATACGATTCCTCCTGGGCAAGAGCCTAATATGCCAGGAGATTTAACCATTGAATATCGCATTCGTGCCGCTATTCGTTGGAATGCATTAGCCTTAGTATTAAGAGCGTCTAAGAAAGATTTAGAGCTAGGTGGCCATGTGGGTAGTTTTGCCTCGTCAGCATTGCTTTATGATGTCGGTTTTAATCACTTTTTTAAAGCGGCTTCAGAACAAGACGGTGGCGATTTTATTTTCGCTCAAGGTCATATTTCTCCTGGTATTTATGCCCGTGCATTTATGGAGGGTCGTTTAACTGAAAAGCAAATGAATAACTTCCGTCAAGAATGTGATGGTGAAGGCTTGTCATCTTACCCTCACCCTCATTTAATGGGCGATTTCTGGCAGTTCCCAACGGTTTCTATGGGCTTAGGTCCATTGCAAGCTATTTATACCGCCCGTTTCCTTAAATATTTAACAGACCGCGGTATTAAAGATTGTTCAGGACAACGTGTTTATTGTTTCTTGGGTGATGGTGAAACTGATGAGCCAGAATCATTAGGTGCTATTGGTTTAGCTTCGCGTGAAGATTTAGATAACTTAACGTTTATTGTTAATTGTAATTTACAACGTTTAGATGGACCTGTTCGTGGTAACGGCAAAATAATTCAAGAACTTGAAGGCACATTCCGTGGCGCAGGTTGGGAAGTGGTTAAAGTTATCTGGGGAAGTTACTGGGATGCGCTTATTGCCCGTGATACTTCAGGCAAATTATTACAGTTAATGGAAGAAACCGTTGATGGTGAATACCAGAACTGTAAAGCTAAAGGCGGTAAATATACCCGCGAAAACTTCTTCAATAAATACCCTGAAACGGCTGCACTTGTTGCCAACATGTCAGATGAAGATATCTATCGCTTAAACCGTGGCGGTCATGATCCCGTTAAAGTTTATGCTGCCTATAAAAAAGCAATGGAAACCAAAGGTCGCCCAACCGTTATTTTAGCTAAAACAGTTAAAGGTTTTGGGTTAGGATCTGCTGGTGAAGGGTTAAATATTGCCCATAACGTTAAAAAACTCGATATTGATTCACTGAAGCATTTCCGTGATCGTTTTAATATTCCTGTCGCTGATGCTGACATTGAAGATTTACCCTTTTATAAGTTCTCAGAAGACAGCGTTGAATATAAGTACATGAAAGCACGCCGTGAAGCGTTAGGTGGTTCAATGCCTGCACGTCGTGAACAAGCTGAAGAATCATTAGAAATTCCATCATTGAAAATTTTCGATGCTATTTTAAAAGGTTCAGGTGAGCGTCAAGTGTCATCAACCATGACGTTTGTTCGCGTGTTAAATAGCTTACTTAAAGATAAAAAAATTGGTAAACGTATTGTGCCAATTATTCCTGATGAAGCGCGTACTTTTGGTATGGAAGGTTTATTCCGTCAAGTCGGTATTTATGCTAATGAAGGACAAAAATACATTCCTCAAGATGCTGACCAAGTTGCGTATTATCGTGAAGATAAAAAAGGCCAAGTATTACAAGAAGGTATTAACGAGTTAGGCGCAATGGCGTCATGGGTTGCTGCCGGTACCTCATACTCAACTTGTAATGCTACCACTATCCCATTCTACGTTTACTACTCTATGTTTGGTTTCCAACGTGTTGGCGATTTAGCCTGGGCTGCGGGCGATAGCCAAGCAAAAGGTTTCTTATTAGGTGCAACTGCTGGTAGAACGACACTTAACGGTGAAGGTTTGCAACATCAAGATGGTCATTCTCATGTTCAAGCGGGGTTAATTCCTAACTGTGTTACCTATGATCCAACGTACGGTTATGAAGTAGCCGTTGTTATTCGTGAAGGTTTACGCCGCATGTATGAAGAAAATGAAAATATTTTCTTCTACTTAACCTTAATGAATGAAAACTATCAACATCCTGCAATGCCGGAAGATAAAGATGTTGAAGAACAAATTATTAAAGGTATTTATAAGTTAGAAAGTGTTGCAGCTAAAAAGGCCAAAGCCAATGTTCAATTAATGGGCTCTGGTACCATTTTATTGCAAGTTCGCGAAGCAGCTCAAATATTAGCAAAAGATTATGGTGTTTCAAGTGATGTTTACTCTGTCACCTCTTTCAATGAACTAGCACGTGAAGGTCAAGACGTTACGCGTTGGAACATGCTTAACCCTGAAAGCAAACAGAAAACAGCTTATATTGGTAACGTAATTACCCCAGCGAATGGCCCAGCCATTGCCGCTACCGATTACATTAAAAACTATGCCGAACAAGTACGTGCTTTTATTGATACGGAATATCGCGTGCTAGGTACCGACGGATTTGGCCGCAGTGATAGCCGTGCTAATTTACGTCAACATTTCGAAGTGGACCAAAACTATATTGTTGTTGCGGCTTTATTTGAGTTAGCTAATCGCGGTGATATTAAACGTTCTGTTGTGACAGAAGCAATTAAACGTTTCGATATTGACACAAAAAAAATCAACCCACTTTACGCTTAATAGAGGCTAGATATTACTATGTCAGACATACAAACAATTCTAGTGCCAGATGTTGGTGGCGACGAAGTAGAAATTATTGAAATCTGTGTTGCTATTGGCGACGCTGTCGAAGCTGAAGATGCCATTATCACCGTAGAAACAGATAAAGCCTCAATGGATATTCCAGCACCCGGTGCTGGTACTATCTCGGCGTTATTAGTTGCTATTGGTGATAAGCTTAAAGAAGGTGACGCGATTGCTGAAATGAGCGGTGGCGCAAGTGTTGAAGCTGCATCAATTGCTGAAGCGGTAGCTGCACCAGTAGTAGCACCTCAAGAAGTAACGGCTGCTCCTGCAGTTCCACAAGTAGCTGCAGCGACTGCTGCCAGTGCCATCATCGATGTTGAAGTACCCGATATTGGCGAAGATGGTGAAGTTGATGTAATTGAAGTACTTGTTGCAGTAGGTGACGTGATAGCTGAAGAAGATGGTTTAATCACGTTAGAAACGGATAAAGCAACGATGGATGTACCTACTCCTGTAGCGGGAACCGTTGTTGAAGTATTAATTAATACGGGTGATAAAGTAAAACAAGGTTCATTAGTGATCCGTTTACAAACCACATCAGGCGCAGCTACTCCTCTTCAAGTAGCTCAAGTACAAGCCCCTGCTAAATCGGCAGCAGTAGGTCAAAAATCGTCTCCTGTACCGCATCACCCAGAAGCCGGAAAAGTAAATAAAGGCGCAATCTACACTTCACCATCAATTCGTCGTCTTGCGCGTGAATTTGGTGTTGACTTAACACGGGTTAAAGGCACAGGTAATAAAGCCCGTATTTTAAAAGAAGATGTTCAATCTTACGTGAAATATGAACTTTCTCGCCCGAAAGCCAACCCAAGTAATGCAATTTCCAGCGGTGAAGGTGGTTTGCAGGTAGTTAGCGCTAGAGCTATTGATTTCTCTAAATTTGGTGAAATTGAAACCAAGCCACTGACGCGTATTCAAAAAATCTCGGGACCGTTTTTACACCGTAACTGGGTAACTATTCCTCATGTTACTCAATTTGATGAAGCGGATATCACTAACGTTGAAGCATTTCGTAAAGAACAAAACGTTATCTGTGAAAAGCAAAAGCTTGGTTTTAAAATTACACCGTTAGTCTTTATTTTAAAAGCAGCGGCAGACGCTCTACGTGCATTCCCCGTATTTAACTCAAGTTTGAGTGAAGACGGTGAAAGCTTAGTGATGAAAAAATACATTCACATTGGGGTAGCCGTTGATACACCTAATGGTTTAGTGGTTCCTGTAGTACGTAATGTTGACCAAAAAGGTATTCATCAGTTATCACGTGAATTATTAGAAATTAGTATTAAAGCACGTGATGGCAAACTAAAAGCACAAGATATGCAAGGCGGTTGTTTTACAATTTCTAGTCTTGGCGGTATTGGCGGCACAGCATTTACACCAATTGTAAATGCTCCTGAAGTCGCCATTTTAGGAGTTTCAAAATCTGAAATGAAACCGAAATGGAATGGCAGTGAGTTTGTCCCTAAGCTAATGCTTCCATTATCAATGTCTTACGATCACCGTGTCATTGATGGTGCGCTTGCCGCACGCTTTACCGTCCACTTAGCTAGTGTAATGTCGGATATACGAAAGTTGATATTATAGTATCGACTTTAGTCGTTTTCATCAAAAAATATTGGCGAAACTCCGTAGATAAGCGTAGAATTTCGTCAATAAAATATTTACACAAAATAAGAAACTTTAACCAGTTTATTGAGGACAGTATGAGTAACGAAATCAAAACTCAAGTAGTAGTATTAGGTGCAGGCCCTGGTGGCTATTCTGCCGCATTTCGCGCAGCAGATTTAGGTTTAGATGTAGTGTTAGTTGAAAGCCGCGAAACACTTGGCGGTGTTTGTTTAAATGTTGGCTGTATTCCTTCAAAAGCATTATTACACGTAGCTAAAGTTATTGATGATGCCGCTGAAATGGCGTCTCACGGTGTTACTTTTGGTAAGCCTAAAATTGACTTAGATAAAATCCGTGGTTGGAAAGAAAGCGTAATTGGTCAATTAACTGGTGGTTTAGGCGGAATGGCTAAAGCACGTAAAGTTAAAACTGTTTACGGTTTTGGTAAATTTACTAGTGATAAAACAATCGCAGTCAAAGGTAATGACGGTAAAACCACAACCATTACGTTTGATAACGCCATTATTGCTGCAGGCTCATCAGTAGTTGATTTACCATTTATCCCTACTGAAGACCCACGTGTTATCGATTCAACAGGCGCTTTAGAGCTTAAAGATGTTCCTGATGAAATGCTTGTATTAGGTGGTGGTATCATCGGTTTAGAAATGGGTACAGTTTACAACGCGTTGGGTTCTAACGTTTCAGTGGTAGAGTTTGCCGACCAACTAGTACCTGCTGCCGATAAAGATATTGTTAAAATTTACACCAACTACAACAAAAAGAAATTCAACATCATGTTGTCTACTAAAGTTGTTGCCGTTGATGCGAAAAAAGATGGTTTATACGTTACCTTCGAAGGTAAAAATGCACCAGCAGAACAAGTTCGTTATGACAAAATTTTAGTTGCTGTTGGTCGTAAGCCAAATGGTGCATTAATTGATGCTGATAAAGCTGGTGTAAACGTTGACGAACGCGGTTTCATTAACGTTACTAATGAACTACGTACTAACGTAAGCCACATCTTCGCTATTGGCGATGTGGTTGGTCAACCTATGCTTGCTCATAAAGCTGTTCACGAAGCACATTGTGCTGCTGAAGTTATTTCAGGTAAGAAACACACATTTGAACCTCGTTGTATTCCTTCAATCGCTTATACTGATCCAGAAATGGCTTGGGTTGGTGTTACAGAACGTGAAGCAAAAGAGCAAGGTTTAAATATTGAAGTGGCTAACTTCCCATGGGCGGCTTCTGGTCGTGCTATCGCTTCTGCACGTACTGAAGGTAAAACTAAGATGATCTTTGAAAAAGAAACTGGTCGTGTTCTTGGTGGTGCTATCGTTGGTATTAATGCTGGTGAAATGCTTGGTGAAGTTTGTTTAGCGGTTGAGATGGGCGCTGATGCTGAAGATGTTGGTTTAACTATTCATGCTCACCCAACGTTAAATGAATCAATTGGTTTAGCGGCAGAAATCTTTGAAGGTTCAATCACTGATTTACCAAATGCTAAAGCAGTAAAAAAGAAAAAATAGTATAACTATCGTTTTATAGTTAACACTGATTAAAGCCATTATCTTACTAATAGATAGTGGCTTTTTTATACCTACGATAAAGATCATGTTTTCTGCTTTGTAGCAATCAATTCGAAACAGCTTCTTTTTACGCTCACAATTCTGTCTTATACTTTGACAGACTTCTAAAAATAATAATGAGAACTCTCTTGAAATTTATTACTTCAAAAAAAAAATTTCTTGCAACATCAATAATTATAGCTTCGTTGCTACTCAACGCTTGTGTGACCACAAATGAAGATATAAAAACTCAAAAGACTGCAAGTAATGTTGTAGCGCCAACAGTCTCCTTTTTACCTCGCGCAGAAAACCAATACCTGAGTCAAGAACAGGCATTTAAACGCTCTGATCGTGTATCTAAGGTTAGCTATCAATTAAATTATAACTTAACACGTGACGAGTATTTTTCAGCGAGATCAACAATAAACTTCGAATTAAGTGACAGCACTTCCCCATTAACAGTAGATCTCAACAAGGCAAAAATAACCCATATAGAAATTAATGGTTCTTCAATGCCCATTGAGCAACTAGAGAAAAGTTATAACCAGTGGTTTATCACCTTACCCCCAGAGAGGCTCATTAAGGGTAATAACACAGTTACAGTGAGTTTTACGCGTAAACACAGTACTAATGGTGAAGGGCTACACCGCTTTAAAGACCCTGTTGATGATAAGGTTTACCTATACTCTCACTTTGAACCCGCGGCAGCGCAACAAATGTTTGCTTTGTTTGATCAACCCGATATCAAAGCTACTTTTGAAATGACCGTATCAGCGCCAAAAGCATGGACAGTATTTTCGGCAATGAGAGAAGATAAGATCACCCAGCAAGGTGATCTTAATATTTGGCATTTCCCTCAAAGTAAAACCTTAAGTCCTTACAATTTTTCTTTGCATGCTGGCCCGTATAAAATGTGGAAAGACAACAGTGGCAAATACCCATTACGTTTATTCACTCGACAATCTGTTGCTAAACAAATAACACCTCAACACTGGTTTACTTACACCAAGCAAGGTTTCAATTTTTTTGATGATTACTTTGGAATTAACTACCCGTTTAAAAAATATGATCAAGTATTAGTACCTGATTTTTTATATGGGGCTATGGAAAATGCTGCAGCCGTTACTTTTTCAGAAGGCAGCTTTTTAACTAACGGTGAAATGACTAAAAACCATCGAGAACGTTTAGCCAGCGTAATTATGCATGAAATGGCACACCAATGGTTTGGTAATTTAGCCACAATGAAATGGTGGAACGGCTTATGGCTAAATGAAAGTTTTGCCGCATTTATGGCAACCTTAGCAACAAGCGAGGCGACTGAGTTCACCAATGCTTGGCGTACTTTTTATGCCAGAGGAAAACAAAGCGCTTATCGTGCGGATCAACGTGTAACCACCCACCCAATAGAAGTACCTGTGCCTTCAACTGCTAATGCTTTTGATAATATTGATGCGATAACTTATTCAAAAGGCGCTTCTGTACTTAACCAACTTCGACATCTATTGGGTGAAAAAACCTTTCAACAAGGTATTCATAACTACCTTAGTGATAATGCCTATAAAAATGCAGTTTTAGATGATTTTATTGACAGTTTAGCTAAAGCCAGTGGTAAAGACTTAACACAATGGCAACAAAAATGGCTTTACCAAGCTGGCGTTAATACTATTGAAGCCAGTTATCAATGTGACGCGGGTAAAATCAGTGTTTTCAAATTACTGCAAACGGCTGATGTAAGTCAACCGACATTACGTGAACAAAAAGTTCAAATTGCTTTGTTTAAAGCCAAAAGCTCAGGGTTTCAACTAGCTAAAAAAGTAAGCATTACTTACCAAGGAGATAGTACTGAAGTTAACGCGTTAGTCGGTGTTCCCTGTCCTGATTTAGTTTATCCAAATTATCAAGATTGGGCTTTTGTAAAAGTAAATTTAGATGCTCGCTCTTTTAAAACCACTCAGCACTATTTAGCCCAAATTCAAGATCCGCTACTGCGCTCAATGTTATGGCAAAGCCTATGGGATAGTGTTCGTGACGGTAAGTTATCCTTAAATCAATATTTACACGTTACCTTAGCTAATGCGCCATTTGAGCAAGACTATACAACGTTAGGGCACATTTTAGAGCAAATATCCTCTGCTAAAGTATACCTAAATAAAGGGTTAGGTAGTCAACATGATTACGTTAGAAATATAGCAAAGCAGCTAGAAGAAATAACCTGGCAAAGCACATTTTATAATAGTGATAACAAAAATATGCAACGTCGATGGTTTAATAGTTACATAAATTTTGCCCACACCGATAGCGCTCTTGATAATTTATATAAGCTACTTATTGGACAGCACTCTCTAGAAGGCTTAACCATAAACCAAGATATCCGTTGGGATATTATTGCTCAGTTAAGTCGCTTTCAGCACCGTAAATCAGTTCAGCTCATTGCTCAAGAGTTAAAGCGAGATAGCTCAGACACGGGTTTACAGTCAGCCATCTATGCGCAAGTTATTACACCTGATGCCAAAGTAAAAACTGATTGGTTGGCCAAAATTCAGCAAAAGAATAGCGATATTGGCTTTTCTAAGTTACGCACTGCTATGGTAGCACTGTTCCCAAGTGAGCAAAATAGTTTTAGTGAGAAGAATGCAACGCAAGTGATGCTTAACTTAACGAAAATAGATAAAGCCAACGGACCTGTTTTCATGCGCAGTTATAACAATTTAATTCCCGCTACTTGTAGTGACGTAAGTCTCGCTAGATTAGCTAAAGCGGTAAGTAATTTAACTGAATTATCTGCTGGAACTAAGCGTAGCCTATTAATAAAACAGCAAGAAGATCAACGCTGTGTACTTATTAAAAATAAAATGACTTTATAACGTCTATACTTTATTAGGGTATATATCCATGTGGTATTACCCTTTTTAGCCCCTATTTATTAACGTAAAGGTCAGCAGGTATTTTGATGAAGAAAATTTCCAAATTAATTATATATGCTGCATTTTTTTCAACGATTATAAGTTGTTCTAGCGCAGAAAAAGCTATACATAATAATGGACGTACTACTTCGTGGGATTTTGATCATAATCTGCAATACAAGAAAACTCAATTTAATGAAAATAATTATCAACTAGAGATTATACCCAATAGTAAAGTGAATTTTGAGCGATTATCTGCATTTTTATTACGCAGAGGTTATTTAATATGTGGGACTTATCCGTATAAAATGGAGTTAATTGCGGGGGTTGAAGGCTTTGATTACGCTCGCGCATCACCAAACTTCATTATGCCAAACTTAACTGCTAAGCTTGAATGTCTAATAAAAAAATAACACAGCCATCGGCCTTGTGGAGTGGTTTTATCTTACAAGGATGAGTTTTTGTAAATATCCAGGTAAAAAAAAGGGTTACTTAATTAAGTAACCCTTTTGCTTTATTCTATTTTACTAATTTAAATAGAGAGTCTAGCTAGGATCTGCAATTCTTACTGCTGGTGTAGTTAGTGCTTCAGTTGGTGGTTCAAAGCGAGTTAAATCGATACCTTCAACTGCAGACTTGTACTCATCCATTGTAGGGAAACGACCCAGCATAGTAGAAAGAACTACTAGCGGCGTTGAACCTAATAAAGATTCACCTTTCTTCTCTGCTGTATCGGCAACAACACGGCCTTGGAACAAGCGTGTTGAAGTAGCAATAACCGTATCACCTGCTTCAGCTTTTTCTTGGTTACCCATACATAAGTTACAGCCAGGGCGTTCTAAATACATGATGTTTTCATACTTAGTACGTGCAGAGGCTTTAGGATTAGCATCGTCGAATTCAAAACCAGAGTACTTCTCAAGAATGGCCCAGTCGCCTTCGACTTTAAGCTCATCAACTATGTTGTAAGTCGGTGGAGCAACTACTAACGGTGCATTAAATTCAATCTTCTGACCTTTAGCTTCCATATTACGTAACATTTGAGCAATAATTTGCATATCGCCTTTATGAACCATACATGAGCCAATAAAACCTAAGTCTACTTTCTTGCCATCATAATAAGAAACAGGACGAATTACATCATGCGTATAACGCTTAGATACGTCTTCGTTGTTTACATCTGGATCAGCAATCATTGGCTCAGAGATAGCATCTAAATCAACTAATACTTCTGCATAGTAGCTAGCAGTGTCGTCAGGTGCTAAAGCAGGGTTAGTACCTGATTTAACTTCTTCGATACGCTTGTCAGCTAAAGCAATTAAACCACTAAGCGTTTTAGCTGGATTTTCCATACCCTTGTCGATCATGATTTGGATACGGCTCTTCGCAAGCTCAATAGACTGAATTAACGTTTCGTCGTTTGAAATACAAACAGACGCTTTCGCTTTCATTTCAGCAGTCCAATCGGTAAACGTAAATGCTTGGTCAGCTAATAATGTACCAATGTGTACTTCAATTACGCGACCTTGGAATACGTTTTCACCGCCAAATTGCTTAAGCATTTGCGCTTGTGTTGAATGAACAACATCACGGAAATCCATGTGTTTTTTCATATGACCTTTAAACGTCACTTTCACTGATTCAGGGATTGGCATTGCAGATTCACCCGTAGCTAGAGCAATTGCTACAGTACCTGAGTCAGCACCAAAAGCTACACCCTTAGACATACGAGTATGAGAATCACCACCGATGATGATAGCGCGGTCATCAATAGTAATATCATTCAATACTTTGTGAATAACATCAGTCATTGAGTGATAAACGCCTTTTGGATCACGTGCAGTGATAAGGCCAAACGCGTTCATAAATGCCATTAGTTTAGGCGTGTTCGCTTGTGCTTTGCTATCCCAAACAGATGCGGTATGACAACCCGATTGGAATGCACCATCAACAATTGGAGAAATAGTAGAAGCAGCCATTGCTTCTAATTCCTGACACGTCATAGGACCTGTAGTATCTTGAGAACCAACAATGTTCACTTTTACACGAACGTTAGAGCCTGCATGTAATGGCGCTTCTGAAGCAACACCAACAGCATTACGGTTAAAGATTTTCTCTACCGCTGTTAAACCTTGTCCTTCATGTGAAATTTCTTTAGATGCTGCGTAAACAACTGGTGCATCAATACCTAAAGCTTCTGCAGCAAATGTTTGTAGTTTCTTACCAAATGTTACCGCATATGAACCACCCGCTTTCATAAACTCTTGCTTTTGCGGTGTGAATGCAGAAGAGATATCAGCAAGCTCTTGGTCACCGTTAAATAATTTCTGCGCTTTGGTATCGATAGTTAATACAGTACCTGTAGCAACTGAATACGCTTCTTCTAGTACTGCATCGCCATTTGCGTCAACAACTGCATTACCACTTGCGTCTACTTTCTTAACCCAGTTTTTAAGATCAAGACCAATACCACCTGTTACGTCAACCGTTGTTAGGAAGATTGGCGCTATACCATTCGTGCCAGCAACAATTGGTGCAAAGTTAATAAAAGGTACGTATGGGCTTGCTTTTTTACCTGTTAATAGTGCAACGTTGTTAACACCAGACATACGAGATGAACCAACACCCATAGTGCCTTTTTCAGCAATTAGCATTACTTTCGCGTTAGGATGCTTAGCTTGTAATTCTTTTATTTCTGCTTGAGCTTCTGGCGTGCTCATACATTGGCCATGTAATTCACGGTCAGCACGAGAATGAGATTGATGACCTGGAGATAATAAATCAGTAGAGATATCACCTTCACCAGCAATACAAGTAACTACTTCAATTTTTTCTTCAATTTCAGGCAGCTTAGTGAAAAACTCTGCTTGTGCATAGCTTTCTAAAAGTTCTTTAGCAACTGCGTTGCCCGCTTTAAATGCAGCTTCAAGACGAGCTGTATCAGCGTCATATAAAAACACTTGTGTTTTAAGTACTTCTGAGGCTTGAGCAGCTAACGTAGCGTTATCACCTAATGCAAGATCAAGTAATACTTCTATTGAAGGACCACCTTTCATGTGTGAAAGTAATTCAAACGCAAATTCAACTGAAATCTCTGCAACAACAGCTTCGCCAAGAATTATTTCTTTTAAGAATTTTGCTTTTTCACCAGCGGCACTTGTTGTGCCTGGTAAAGTGTTATAAATGAAGAAGTTAAGGGAATCTGCTCTATACTCATTACCTGAATCTTTAATCTGAGCAATAATCTCAGATAATAATTCGGCTCCATCGATCGGCAAAGGAGCCAATCCTAGATCAGTTTTACGACTTTCAATTTCTTTAATGTACTCTGAATATAAGCTCATTTGATACTCTCTCTAGCTATAAGATGCTAATAAAATGGTCATTAGCATGGACAAATTTTGCCATATAGTTTACCTGATTTTCAAGACTCTACGTAATCATTTGGTTAAATAAACAGTATTCATACAGTTTATAGCAGGTAGAAGAAGTAGTTATAGTGGTTATATTATCAGATATAAAATACGCTTAGTCGCTGAAAACCACTTTAATCCCTGTACTGTATCAAGCTGCTTACCTCAACTTACTATTTCAACACATCATGCACCCATCTGAACGATCCTATATCAGTTAACTTTGTGCATAATAGAACATTAAGCAAAAGCGATACATTTCCGACAATATTAAAATAAAAAAACAATGGACTAGTAATATAGTCGTATGAAGAACAAATAAAAACCACGTAACACACTAAAAAAAAGGTACTATAACCAGAGTAGATATTGAAAATAAACAAAGCAACTAACCGCAAATAACAAAAAGTGTCGACAATATTGTATTATTAGGACGAATTTAAAATCCTATATACTTAAAAACTTTATCCTAAATTGGCTCTTATATTAACCGAGTCATCCCTAAAGTGACGAGAGTCTCCAATAAGAAGGTGAATATAATGCTTCAAGAATATCGTAACCACGTAGCAGAACGTGCAACTGAAGGTCTCGTACCTAAAGTTTTAGACGCTGAACAAACAGCAGCATTAGTCGAGTTAGTTAAAAACCCACCAGCCGGTGAAGGCGATTTTTTAATTGATTTATTAACAAATCGTGTACCAGCAGGTGTAGATGATGCGGCTTACATTAAAGCAGGTTTTTTAGCCGCAGTGACTAAATGTGAAGCGATCTCTCCCATTTTAACACCTGAAAAAGCAACACAATTGCTCGGCACTATGTTAGGTGGTTATAACATTCAGCCGATGATTGACCTTTTAGACAATGAAGCACTATCTTCAGCGGCTGCACACGGTTTATCAAACACCTTATTAATGTTCGACGCTTTCCATGATGTGCAAGAAAAATCTGAAGCAGGTAATGCGGCAGCTAAATCAGTAATGCAATCATGGGCTGATGGTTCTTGGTTTACTTCTAGAAAAGAAGTGGCTAAAAAAATCACGGTTAAAGTATTTAAAGTTACTGGTGAAACGAACACCGATGATTTATCTCCTGCTCCTGATGCATGGTCTCGTCCTGATGTTCCGTTACATGCTAAAGCAATGCTTAAGATTGGACGTGACGGTATTAATCCTGAAGAAGATGGCGTTATTGGTCCTATCTCTCAAATTGAAGAATTACAAAAAGACGGTATCCCACTAGCCTATGTTGGTGATGTTGTTGGTACGGGTTCTTCACGTAAATCTGCAGCTAACTCTGTTTTATGGTATATGGGTGATGATATCCCGTGTATTCCAAACAAACGTAGTGGCGGTGTCTGTTTAGGTGGCAAGATCGCTCCTATTTTCTATAACACCTTGGAAGATTCAGGCGCATTACCAATTGAATTAGACGTACAAAAAATGAATATGGGCGATATTATCGACATTTACCCATACGAAGGTGTTGTTAAAAACGCTGCTGGTGACGTTATTTCAGAATTTACACTTAGCCCGGTATTATTAGATGAAGTTCGTGCTGGTGGTCGTATTCCATTAATCATCGGTCGTGGCTTAACTGGTCGTGCTCGTGAAGCATTAGGTTTACCTGAAGCCGACTTATTCGCTAAACAAGTTGCTGTTGACGATACAGGAAAAGGCTTTACCCTTGCTCAGAAAATGGTAGGTAAAGCTTGTGGTGTTGAAGGTGTTCGCGCCGGACAATACTGTGAACCTAAAATGACAACCGTAGGCTCTCAAGATACAACAGGTCCTATGACACGTGATGAATTAAAAGATTTAGCCTGTTTAGGTTTTTCTGCTGATTTAACTATGCAGTCATTTTGCCATACATCGGCATACCCTAAACCTGTTGATGTTATTACTCATCACACATTGCCTGAGTTCATGATGAATCGCGGCAGTGTTTCACTTCGTGTGGGTGATGGTGTAATGC
>DPHE01000102.1:35778-43941 GCA_003521815.1 Colwellia sp. | reverse complement strand
TAACTTATTCAGGTTCATAGTCCAAGTTTGCTGATAACCAACGCTCAGCTTGCTCTATCGTCATACCTTTACGCGCGGCATAATCGAGTACTTGATCTTTAGCCAATTTTGCTACGGCAAAGTATTTAGATTCTGGATGAGAGAAATACCAACCACTTACGGCAGCACCTGGCCACATGGCATAACTTGAAGTTAGGTCCATATCAATGTTTTCTTTAACATTAAGCAACTCCCACAACAAACCTTTTTCAGTATGTTCAGGACAAGCAGGATAACCTGGAGCAGGACGAATACCTTGATAACTTTCGCGAATTAATGCGTCATTATCTAAGTTTTCATCTGGCGCAAAGCCCCAATATTCTTTACGAATTTTTTCATGCAAATATTCAGCACTTGCTTCGGCTAATCTATCAGCGACGGCTTTGAGTAATATAGAGTTATAAGCGTCGTGGTCGGCATCAAACACTTTCACTAAGTCTTCAACACCAAAACCTGCTGATACCGCGAAAGCACCGATATAATCTTCAATACCTGAATCAACAGGGGCAACATAATCAGCTAAACAGCGATTAAACTGCCCTACTGGTTTTTTACTTTGTTGACGCAATTGATGAAGTTTCATTAATTTATTGTTACGACTTTCATCTGTGTATAGCTGAATATCATCTTGATTACTGTTTGCTGGAAATAAACCGAAGACAGCTCGTGCCGATATTTTTTTATTGTTAATAACATCATCAAGCATGGCATTAGCATCGTTAAATAATTTCGTTGCTTCAAGACCAATCACTTCATGTTTCAAAATAAGCGGATATTTTCCTGACATCTGCCATGTCATGAAAAATGGCGTCCAATCAATATATTTTCTCACTTCGTTCAAATCGATGTTATCAAGTACTGTCACACCCAACTTGTTAGGCTTTTTCGGCGTATAATCTTCAAAATTAATTTTAGTGGCATTAGCACGCGCCGCTTCAAGACTAATTAAGCTTGAGCGAGGACCTTTTTTATAATGACGTACACGTACTCGTTCATACTCTTCTTTGGTACTCGCAAAAAAACCGGCTTTATGCTCAGTTGATAGCAAGTTACTCACCACAGATACTGCGCGTGAGGCATTTGATACATAAACCACAGGCTCATCATATTGTGGTTCAATTTTAACGGCCGTATGGGCTTTTGACGTTGTTGCTCCCCCAATTAATAAAGGCAATTTCAAACCTGTTCGCTTCATTTCTTTAGCAACATACACCATTTCATCGAGCGACGGCGTAATCAACCCCGATAAACCAATGATATCAACATTTTCTTCTTTAGCTACGCGTAAAATATCATCACAAGAAACCATCACGCCAAGGTCTATAATTTCATAGTTATTACACTGCAGTACTACGCCCACAATGTTTTTACCGATATCGTGTACATCACCTTTTACGGTGGCCAGTAACACTTTACCATTAGTACTTATTTCAGTTTTTCCTTCTTCAATAAAAGGATTTAGGTAAGCAACCGCTTGTTTCATTACACGCGCTGATTTTACTACTTGAGGTAAGAACATTTCACCCGCACCAAATAAATCACCAACGGTATTCATGCCATCCATTAATGGCCCTTCAATTACATCTAATGGTTTCTCTGAAGCTAAACGGGCCTCTTCGGTATCTTCTATAATAAACTCATTAATACCTTTAACTAGCGCATGAGATAAACGGGAGTTAATCGGTAGTTCTCGCCAAGTTAAATCCGTTTTTGAAGCTTGTCCGCCTGCTTGACCATGAAATTCTTGTGCAATATCAAGTAAACGTTCTGTTGCACCGTCATCACTATTTTGAATAACGTCTTCAACTGCTTGTTTTAGATTTGCCGGTAAGTCAGAGTAAATAGATAACTGCCCTGCGTTAACAATCCCCATGTCCATGCCATTTTTAATGGCGTAATATAAAAACACCGCATGAATTGCTTCACGGACGGGGTTGTTTCCTCTAAATGAGAAAGAAACGTTTGATACTCCACCTGAAATCATCGCATAAGGTAGGTTTTTCTTAATGTCATCAACTGCTTCAATAAAATCGACCGCATAGTTGTTATGCTCTTCAATACCAGTGGCAACGGCAAAAATATTAGGATCAAAAATAATATCTTCTGGCGGATAGCCAATTTCATCAACCAGCATGTGGTAAGCGCGATGACAAATTTCATATTTACGTTTACGTGTATCTGCTTGCCCTTCTTCATCAAACGCCATCACAATAACAGCAGCGCCGTAACGACGAAGCAATTCAGCTTGATGACGGAAGTTTTCTTCGCCTTCTTTTAGGCTGATAGAGTTAACAATGCCTTTACCTTGAATACATTTAAGACCGGCTTCAATGATGTCCCACTTAGAAGAGTCAATCATGATCGGCACTTTGGCAATATCAGGTTCACCAGCAATTAGATTCAAAAAACGCACCATGGCGGTTTTTGAATCCAACATGCCTTCATCCATGTTGATATCAATAATCTGTGCGCCGTTCTCTACTTGCTGTAAAGCGACAGAGATAGCTTTATCGTAATCTTCTTCGACAATTAAGCGCTTAAACATAGCAGAACCAGTAACGTTGGTACGTTCACCAACATTAACAAATAAGCTATCTTTTTTAATTGTTAATGCTTCTAAACCTGATAAGCGACAAGCAATATCACGTTTTTCAATTTTACGTGGTTTAATATTTGCAACCGAGTCAGCCATACCTCTGATGTGTTCAGGCGTTGTACCACAACAGCCACCAATAATATTTAGAAAACCTGACGAAGCCCACTCTTCTACATGGGTGTTCATGTCTTCAACCGTGAAGTCATATTCACCGAAGGCGTTAGGTAAGCCAGCGTTAGGATGAGCCGTTACGGCAACATCACAAATACGACTTAATTCTGCCACATATTGACGTAATTCAACGGGGCCTAACGCACAGTTAAGACCAAAGGAGACAGGCTTAGCATGCCGAAGTGAGTTATAAAAAGCTTCGGTAGTTTGTCCTGATAAAGTACGTCCAGAAGCATCAGTAATAGTACCCGATATCATTACTGGTAAACGTTCACCCAATTGGTCGAACACCGTTTCCACGGCAAAAATGGCCGCTTTGGCATTAAGCGTATCGAAAATGGTTTCAATTAAAATGAGATCGCTACCGCCTTCAATTAAGGCTAACGTAGATTCAATATAAGCATCTTTAAGCTCATCAAAGGTAACATTACGATAGGCAGGATCATTAACGTCTGGAGAAATTGAACAAGTTCGGTTAGTTGGTCCTAAAACACCGGCAACAAAACGCGGTCGATCGGGGTTCTTTTTAGTGTACTCATCAGCTGCTTCGCGAGCAATTTGTGCGGCAACACGATTAATCTCAGCGCTATATTCTTGCATGTCATAATCAGCCATAGCAATAGTAGTCGCGTTAAACGTGTTGGTTTCAAGAATATCTGCGCCAGCTTCAAGGTACTCAAGATGAATAGCTTTAATTATTTCGGGCTGAGTAAGCACTAACATATCGTTATTGCCTTTAACATCGGTATGCCAATCAGCAAAGCGTTCTGCTCTGAAATCTTGCTCTTCAAATTTATATGCTTGGATCATAGTGCCCATGGCACCATCAAGAATTAAAATATTTTTAGCTAATTGTTGCTCAAATAAAGCAAATGATGATGATTTTTTCATGTTCTTTTTCCACAGTTTAAATATTATTTAATGGCTGGCTAAGATAAATAATAATGACGACTAATTAATCTTAGTTGATATTTCAGTAAAAAAATCAAATAACCGTATCAGGGTGAATAGCTCTCATATTTGTAGCGTCTAATTTGTATGGTGTCATTTGATAAACATAGTAATTTAGCCAATTAGTGTAGAGCAAACTGCCATGACTACGCCATGAACCAACAGGTGACTTACTTGCATCCTCATCTTGATAATAATTTTTAGGTAAAAGGGTATCTGCACTTTTGCTACTATCTCGTAAATATTCTTCATGTAAGGTGCTTGTATCATATTCAGGATGCCCCGTTAAATACACTTGCTGCTTGTTTTTGCTTGCAGCCAAATACACCCCTGCATCATCAGATTCAGCCAATATTTTTATATCCGAAATACTTTCATAATCAGATTTATCAATATAACCATAACGAGAGTGTGGCACATTAAAATTTTCATCAAAGCCTCTCGTTAGCGGCTCTTTATCATCAAGTGTCTTATGCTTAAAAACACCAGAAAGCTTTTCTTTGCGCAAATGACGATTTAGACCATAATGGTGATATAGAGCGGCATGCGCAGCCCAACATGAAAACATAGTTGATGTGACATTCTTTTCAGCCCAGTCAAATACTTCACAAATTTTATCCCAAAATTTCACTTGCGAATAATCAAGTAAAGCGAGTGGCGCACCAGTTATAATTAATCCATCATATTGTTTGTGCTTAATGTCATCAAATAAATGGTAAAAATTTTCTAAATGTTCTTCAGGCGTGTTTTTCGACACATTTTTATGTATACGAATAAATTCAATATTCACCTGTAAGGGTGTGTTAGAGAGCATGCGTAATATTTGCACTTCAGTTTCAATTTTATTTGGCATCAAATTGAGAATAGCAACTTGCATTGGACGAATTTCTTGAGATGATGCTCTGTTCTCAGACATAACAAAAATATTTTCATTATCTAAAATTGATAATGCGGGTAATTGATCGGGGATTTTAATGGGCATAAGACACCTATTACGAAAAAAAATACACAAAATAGTAATAAGTCAATATTACGTATATTGCTAGAAATGTCAACTTCTAAACGTATAGATGGCTAAATGGTTTTTTGTGGAGTGTACCTTGTTAGATTGAATAACGGAGCCTATTACGTTAAATAAAACCTAGCCCTCTGGCTAAAAAATTACTTTAATGAGGTTTTATTTTGTACTATTCAGTTTGTGTGTGCCATATTAGTGGCTAAGGCATTGCTAAAGAATAAAAGGTATCCTCAGCATTATCAACTAAGCACGTTATGCTCATCTAAACGCTCAAACTGCAACTCAATTATCATCCTGTTTGACGTTAATTAATGATGATTATCGACAAGCATCTTAAAATATCATTACTATTCATTTAATCTATAAATAAACCCTAGCCAACTTGATGCTAATAATACCCATGGTAAAATACTCAGAGAAGCTTATCGCCTTTCGGTTTAATAACCTCAATAGAGTCCGCTTTATCTACCGTAGTTTTTAATTTATTTTTTCGTGCTTTATCTCTTTCGCGAGATTTTTTAGATAGTGTAGGTCATTATATATTCACCGACACTTTTCATAAAACGTATCGTAAAAAAAACGATAACCATAGTTACCGTTTTAAAATATAAATTTAGTATACGTATATTATTCTGTCACTGCGTCTTCTTTTTCTTCCACTTTAACAGGTTCTTTTTTGGATAAAAACAAATCTCTTAACTTTGCATCAACATCTTTTGCCATATCAGGATGCTCCGCTAGATATTTAGCCGCATTAGCTTTGCCTTGACCAATACGTTCGCCATTACAGCTATACCACGCACCCGCTTTTTCTACAAAATCATTTTTAACGCCTAAGTCAATTAACTCACCTAAGTTGTTAATGCCTTGGCCATAAAGAATTTGAAATTCAGCTTGTTTAAATGGTGGTGCAATTTTATTTTTAACCACTTTAACGCGAGTTTCATTACCAATGATTTCATCACCATTTTTTACTGCACCGATACGTCTGATATCTAGCCTAACGCTGGCATAAAATTTTAACGCATTACCACCCGTTGTTGTTTCTGGTGATCCAAACATAACGCCAATTTTCATACGAATCTGGTTAATAAAAATCAACATGGTATTCGATTTTTTCAAGTTACCCGTTAATTTACGCATCGCTTGAGAAAGCATACGAGCTTGGAGTCCCATGTGCGAGTCACCCATATCGCCTTCAATTTCAGCTTTAGGTGTCAATGCCGCAACCGAGTCAACCACAATAACGTCAATAGCACCCGATCGAGTTAACATGTCAACAATTTCTAATGCTTGTTCACCTGTGTCAGGTTGTGAAATTAACAAATCATTGATGTTAACGCCTAATTTTTCAGCATAAACAGGGTCAAGCGCATGTTCAGCATCAATAAATGCACAAACCTTTCCGTTACGTTGGGCTTCGGCAATAACTTCTAGAGTAAGTGTTGTTTTACCACTTGATTCTGGGCCATAAATTTCAACAACTCTGCCCATCGGTAAACCACCAGCACCTAAGGCGATATCTAATCCCAATGAACCAGTAGAAATGGTTTCTACATCCATTGTGTTATTGTCACCTAACTTCATGATTGAACCTTTACCAAATTGACGTTCAATTTGACTTAATGCTGCAGCTAGTGCTTTTTCTTTATCGTCTTTCATCTATTGCTCCACGGATTATTTCTGGAATTAGTTCTGGTATTTCGTTTTGATGAGATAAGTATACTGTATAACTGTACAGCATCAAGTTTTTTATGACTTTTTTATTTAATGATAACAAAAATTAATAACCCGTACTTTCAACTACCTAATATTAAAGGTTTTTATCATTAGATATAACTTTTTAAAATTATTATAAAAAAAGTTACTTGTAGTTTTTAACTATACGTATATGCTCTTAAATCTACAAGGTGCGTTTGTAACTTATCATATCAAGTCATAATACATCGATAATGGTTTACTCTTGCCGGGGTGCCTTTTACTAAGGACAATGTTAGCAAAGAACTCTATCAATACTCCCTTTTATTCTTAATTGAATTAAATAATATAAGGAGCATTATTAGAAACTTGTAAAGATCAGGGTATATATCCGTTCCATATGAAGGTGCATGATTCAACTGGAATTAGAAACGCCTTTTAGGCAACGCATTGATTGAAGGAATGTTTACTTACTTGTCAAAATCAATAACGCAGTATAATATGCTTCTAAATCACCCTTTGGGAAAGGCTGAGAAAAAAACACTCTGCGTTACATTTATTTTTAAGGATTTGTACTTTAATCATTATCTCATTTATAAATATTCAAAAGGTAAAACATCAAGCTCATCAATCATCGATTGGCTTAAGCCTTTATTGTGTTCAATCATCCACTCATTGTAGTCAGTTTTTTCCAGCAAGGTACACATTTCAGAAAAAGTAGGATAAATAAATCTGCTTTTCTGCTGTTCTAACCTAGTTAACCGGCTTTTAGTGTTCATATTGGGCCTCTAATATGTCGAATATTTTTGAAGCGTAAGGACATTTATTACCTGTTGGTTGATTGATGGCTGTAAACTTTTTTATCGTTTTTTTCTCATTAGTTTTGCGTTTTTTTAACCAAAAATATAATTTATTTTGCATAAGATTATCCTTAATTTAAATGCGTTATCACACGGTTATAATCTGCGATTGATGATACCTATATTGTATTGCTCATGTGTAGTCAGTCATGTAACGCACATTCAATGACTAAACGACCGACTAAGCCACGCATACTTCCGATGATTTCGTTATGATTTCTAAACAATGAAATTCTCTTAAAAATTCCAGCCAATTTTTCTGCTAGTTCAGCTGAAAGCACTTGGATTCTATCAAGCTATTTAAGTGAATCCTTTAGTGTAGTACACGTTGCAACTATCTACTTAATTTAATTATAATTCCATATGGTGATACTCTATAATAATGATTTTTTCCCTTCATTCTATGACATTTGTCAGTCCATCTGTTTTTGCTGATATCTACGCTCACTTTTGACTTAGATTGATAATTGATAGTAATACACCCTTACTTTGGCTAGCCCTAAAGAAATTTCTGAATATGAGTCAATTTTGACTTGCTTTAGTTGATCTGTAGTTTTGTTACGGTAGAATTAGAATTTTTCATACTATTGTCTTGAATAACGTTTTGGTTCGAATTTTGAGTGTTTATGAACTCTCGAGACCAGAATAAAAACGAGGTCACACAAAAAACTATACTAGATCCACTTACTTTACCGATTTAGTTAGATACAAACTAAACACTCAGAAATAAAAAACAACAAAGCTAATAACACCGTAGCCATAAAGAATTATCAGAGAGTAAAAAACAGTATGAACAAACCTTTAAAAGAAAGTGATATTACCTCTCACAC
>DPHE01000102.1:32021-35607 GCA_003521815.1 Colwellia sp. | reverse complement strand
CCTATGATGCGTCAGTACTTAACCATCAAAGCAGATTTTCCTGATATTTTAATTTTTTATCGAATGGGTGATTTTTACGAGTTATTTTTCGATGATGCTAAGAAAGCGTCTGATTTATTAGATATTTCATTAACTGCTAGAGGTAAAACCGGTGGTAATGCCATTCCTATGGCTGGAGTGCCTTATCATGCGGTAGAGAATTATTTAGCGAAATTGGTACAGCTAGGCGAATCGGTTGCTATCTGTGAACAAATTGGCGATCCAGCGACCAGTAAAGGACCTGTAGATCGCAAAGTTGTTCGCGTAATAACCCCCGGCACGTTAAGTGATGAAGCACTACTCACTGATAGACAAGATAACTTAATTGTTGCTATTGTTGAAAATCACTCTAAATCAAGAAAGCGTACTGATGCTGATTTTGGTTTAGCTTATTTAGATATGGCTAGTGGTCGTTTTGTCATAACAGAGCCAAAAACAAGTGAACAATTGCAAGCTGAATTGCAGCGCCTTACACCTGCAGAATTACTTTACCCTGAAACCTTTACCGATATAAAATTAATCAAACAATATAAAGGCTTACGTCGCCGCCCAGACTGGGAGTTTGATATTGAAACCGCTATTTCATTACTTAATAAACAATTCGGTACCAAAGAATTAACAGGCTTTGGGGTGGATGATAAATCATTGGGTTTATCTGCTGGTGGTTGTTTATTTCAATATGTTAAAGACACTCAACGCACAGCGTTGCCACATATTCGTGCGATAATTAGTGAGTCAGCCAGTTTAGGGGTTGTGCTTGATGCAGCAACTCGACGTAATTTGGAGTTAACTCAAAACTTACACGGTGGAACAGATAACACCTTAGCAGCTGTTTTAGATAAATCGTCAACGCCTATGGGGTCACGTTTGTTAAAGCGTTGGCTACATTTTCCTCTACGCGACTTAACAACGTTAAACAATAGACACAATGCGATAGCGAAAATTCTAGCAACGGACTTGCACCATGATATTCAACCTATTCTTAAAGGTTTAGGCGATATAGAGCGTATCGTTTCTCGCATTGCCTTGGGCTCTGCACGACCACGAGATTTTGCTCGTTTACGCTATGCCTTACAGCAATTACCCTTACTACAAAGTTACATTCTTCCTGCGTCATCTGGTTATATAAATACCTTAGCTAAACTTATTCAGCCCATTCCTGTTATCCTAAACTTACTAGAACAGGCTATTATTGAAAACCCTCCGGTATTGATTCGTGATGGTGGTGTTATTGCCCCTGGATATCATCAAGAATTAGATATACTACGCGATTTAAGTGACGGGGCTACTGAGTTTTTAGCACAGCTAGAACAAAGAGAAAAAGAGCGTACAGGGATTCATTCGTTAAAAGTTGGTTATAATAAAGTGCATGGGTTTTTTATTGAAATGAGTCGCACTGCTGCAGCTAATGTGCCGGATGATTATATCCGTCGTCAAACATTAAAGAATAATGAGCGTTTTATCACTGAAGAATTAAAAGAACACGAACATAAGGTTCTCAGCGCAGAAAGTAAATTTTTAGCACTAGAAAAGCGTCTCTATCAAGAACTATTTGATCAAATTCTACCTGAACTAGGCCAATTACAAACATTAAGCCAAACCATTGCTGAACTGGATGTATTAACTAATTTTGCTGAACGAGCACAAACATTAAATTATGTACAACCTGTTTTATCAAAGGAAGCGGGTATTAATATTGAAGCAGGAAGGCATGTTGTTGTTGAACAAATGACCAGTGAGGCTTTTATTGCCAACCCTATTATATTAACTGAACAACGTAAAATGCTGATCATTACAGGTCCAAATATGGGGGGTAAATCAACCTATATGCGACAAACAGCACTAATAGTATTACTTGCTCATATTGGTTGTTATGTACCTGCTGATTCAGCCAATATTGGGATAGTCGATCGTATATTTACGCGTATTGGCGCTTCAGATGATCTAGCCAGTGGTCGTTCGACTTTTATGGTAGAAATGACCGAAACAGCCAATATATTGCACAATGCTACCGAAAGAAGTTTAGTGCTATTAGATGAGATAGGTCGTGGTACTAGTACGTATGATGGTTTATCTTTAGCGTGGGCTTGTGCAGAAATGTTAGCATTAAAAACGCAAGCATTTACCTTATTTGCTACGCACTATTTTGAGTTAACATTACTTGCTGACCAAATAAAAACGCTTGCTAACGTCCATTTAGATGCGATGGAACATAACGATAACATTATTTTTATGCATGCAATTCAAGAAGGTGCAGCAAGTAAAAGTTTTGGCTTGCAAGTTGCTCAATTAGCCGGCGTCCCTAAAACGGTAATTAACCGTGCCAAACAACGTTTATCTGAATTAGAAAGTAAGCAGATACCATCAACTTTACCTGAACAATCATCAAACTTTGAACCGTTAAATATAATGCCTGACGATCATCCCGCATTAGAGACTTTGCGTAATATTGATATCGATGATATAACGCCAAAACAAGCGTTAGATTTATTATTTGAATTGAAAGCAAAACTATAGACTATAATGAAAAAGGCTGTAAAATTAAATTTTACAGCCTTCCGTTTACCTTTTTATGGTAATGCTTTTCTCGCTAAAAATACAATTTGATATTTTTATTTACGAAATTTCAAATATAGTCTCTATTGATAAATTTTGTTGACTTAAAATATCACGAAGTCGCTTCAGTGCTTCTACTTGGATTTGACGAACACGCTCACGGGTTAATCCGATTTCACGGCCCACACCTTCAAGTGTTGCCGCTTCATAACCCATTAAACCAAAACGCCTCGCCAATACCTCTCTTTGTTTCAAGTTTAACTCATTAAGCCAGCTTACAATGCTATTGCTCATTTCTTCTGACTGTAAATCATTTTCAGGGCCATTACTTTTTTCATCCGCTACAACATCAAGTAACACTTTATCTGAGTCACATGAAAAAGGGGTATCAACTGAGGTAATTCGCTCATTTAAGCGCAGCATTTTATTTACGTCAGCAACCGGGCGGTCTAACGAACTAGCAATATCTTCTGCGGTGGGTTCGTGATCGAGTTTCTGTACAAGCTCTCGTGAGGTACGCAAATAAATATTTAATTCTTTGACTACATGAATAGGTAAACGAATGGTACGAGTTTGATTCATTATCGCGCGTTCAATAGTTTGACGAATCCACCAAGTAGCGTAGGTTGAGAAACGAAAACCTCTCTCAGGATCGAATTTTTCTACTGCGCGAATCAAACCTAGGTTACCTTCTTCAATTAAATCAAGTAAAGGTAAGCCACGATTGTTGTATCGCCTAGCAATTTTAACCACTAAACGTAAATTACTTACAATCATACGTTTTCGTGAGGCTTCATCTCCTTTTAGAGCCAAACGTGAAAAATAAACTTCTTCTTCTGCACTTAGTAAGGGTGAAAAACCAATTTCACTTAAATAAATTTGAGTAGCGTCTAAACTTGATGATTTTTCTTCTTTATCTTTGCCTACTGCGATATCTTGTTGCATTAACATATTGTACTCCCTTAATATATTGTTATCCCTTAACATATTG
>DPHE01000102.1:21911-31853 GCA_003521815.1 Colwellia sp. | reverse complement strand
ATTGTTATCCCTTAACATATTGTTCTTCCTTAAATATCAACGCTGTATTAATTATTCACATTACCTCCTGTTATTTTTGTTAATTAGTATTATTAAATTTTCTATTTTACGCTAAATACATTTATTGTGTTTTTGGTAAGTATTTTAGAGGGTCCACTGATTTACCGCGAAAGCGAACTTCAAAATGAAGCATAACTCTTTGCGCATCTGTATTACCCATTTTAGCAATAACATCACCAGATTTAATTTGTTGCTGTTCTTTTACTAAGATTGTGTCATTGTGAGCATAAGCACTAAGGTAATCATTATTATGTTTTACAATAATTAACTTACCATATCCTCTTAACGCACTACCTGCGTAAACTACTTTACCATTTGCCGCAGATCTAATCTTAGTGCCACGGCGTCCTGCTATATCTATCCCTTTATTACCTTGTACTTTAGAAGAGAATTTTGCAATAACATTACCTTTTACTGGCCATTGCCAATGACTAATTTTTTGTGAAAATTTTATCTTTGGTAACTCACTTTGTACTATTGTCTTCTTGCTTATATTTTTACCATACGCTTGCTTTTTAGAAGATGCAATAGTATTTTTTACCCTTTTAGTACTAGCCACATTAGCTTTTTTAGTCTGTTTTTTGCTCAAATCCTTACTACTGCTAGCTTTCGTACTTTTTACTTTATTTTTAGATACTAAAAATAATTTTTGTCCTGAATAAATATTATAAGGAGGCGAGATTTTATTCAATTTAGCTATTTGGCGTACATCTGAGTTTGCTCGCCAAGCTATGGAGTATAATGTTTCTCCTGAACGTACCGTGTATTCATTAGTGTTAATATTGTTTTTAACGCTATTTTTTAACAGTGTGCTGCCATAAACGGTAACAACAGGCGCTGGTTTATCTCTAGATGAACAAGCGACAATATTTATTGAAATAAGCACACAACAGAGCAATTTTATAAATAAAAATATAATATTACGAGAAGCGCTTTGATTAAGCCTGCGAGTAATATGAATGCTAGTGCCATTCATGTAGTTAGATACCATATAAACAGTGAACCTGATTAGTATAAAATAAAATAAGCAATGATAATCAAGGAAACTACCCCCCATCCCAAAACATCAATCCATTTACGTAAACTTTTCTCCATTGCACTGCCGCCCCACTTTATTAGCCCGGCAACTAGAAAGAACCTTAGTCCTCGCCCAATTGCTGATGCGATTAAAAAAGGTATAAATGCCATTTGTAAAAAGCCAGCACTCACCGTAAATAGTTTGTAAGGTATGGGTGAAAAGCCGGCAATAAATACCACCCATACACCCCATTCACTAAACCAAGCCATTGCTGTATCAAAACGGTGTTGATAACCAAACTCCGTTATTAAGGGTTGTATCCAAGGTTCAAACATCAAATAACCCAATAGATAACCCACAGAGCCGCCAATAATTGAAGCGATTGTGGTTAAACTGGCAAGCCGCCATGCTTTTTCTGGCTTAGCTAAAACCATAGGCGCAAGTAGTACGTCTGGTGGAATAGGGAAAAAAACTGATTCAGCAAACGTTAATAAAGCCAACATTCTAGGGGCAAATTTGTGTTCCGCCCATTTTAGCGTCCAATCATATATGGCAGAGAACAACGACATTATAATAAATCTCCGGGTACTAATGGCACAAAACGCACCGCTTCTACTTGTTGCTCACTATAAGTGTCACCTGTGCGCGTAATTATTTTTAAAATTTGTGTTTGCTCCCCTACCGGAATGATTAAGCGGCCGCCATCAACAAGTTGATCTAATAGTGCCGGTGGTACGCTTGAAGCACCCGCAGTAACAATAATAGCGTCAAATGGCGCTTTACTTGCCCAGCCCTGCCAACCATCGCCATGTTTCATTGATATGTTATGCAGATCCATAGATCGCAAACAGCGTTTTGCTTGAAACTGTAATGCCTTAATACGCTCAACGGAGTAAACTTTATCGGTAATTTGTGCCAAAATGGAGGTTTGATAACCTGATCCTGTGCCAATCTCAAGGATACTGCTTGGCCTATCACCTTCTTTCCCAAGTAATAACTCCGACATTTTAGCAACAATATATGGCTGTGAAATGGTTTGTCCCTGCCCTATAGGTAAAGCAGTATTCTCATAAGCTTTATGCGCTAATATTTCAGGGATAAAAATATGCCTAGGTGAGTTAGCTATCGCCTGTAAAACCTGTAGGTTAGTTATGCCCTCAGCGTGTAGTTTTTGTGCTAAAAGTTCACCACTACGTTTTGATTTTTCACTCACTCGACTTTTTATGGTATTGCTTCTCATAACGTTACTTCACTAATCCATTTTGTCATATTATTTATACTATTGTGTGCTGTCATATCAACCGTCAATGGTGTAACTGATACATAGTTATTCGCCACAGCATGAAAATCTGTACCCTCTCCACCATCTAATTCTTCACCTAAGCGACCATACCAATAAATATCACGTTGCCAAGGGTCTTTCATTTTTTTCATCATTTCGGCCTTATGACGATGACCAAGGCGAGTCACCTTAATCCCTTTAATTTCAGATAAAGGGATATCAGGAACATTAATATTGAGAATTTGATCAGCTGCTAGAGGGTGATGTTGAATACGTTGTATTATTTTGACGGTAATAACAGCTGCAGTTTGATAATACTGTTCGTGCTTACCAAGCAGTGAGATAGCAATTGCAGGTATCCCCATATGGCGCCCCTCAGTAGCCGCGGCAACAGTTCCTGAATATAAGGTGTCATTCCCTAAGTTAGGGCCTTTGTTAATGCCGGCAACCACTAAATCAGGTGTTGAAGACATTAACTGACTAACGCCTAAATGAACAGCGTCGGTCGGTGTGCCATTAACTGAAATAAAACCATTTTCCAGTGTTTGAGCTCGTAACGGGTTCAGTAAGGTAAGCGAGTTACTCGCACCACTACAGTTTCGATCTGGCGCAATAACGCTAACGTTAAAGTGCTTAGCTAACTCTTGGTAAAGCACTCTTATTCCTAAAGCATTTACACCATCATCATTGCTTAATAATAATTTCATCTCTGATCCTAGCTTTGAACTCTTTGAGTGCCGTCTTGGTAATCAATCAACTCTCGCAATACGGTTGTTGCATAGGAGCCTGCAGGTAATATAAAGCTAACTTTAACTGACGGTAGTGCATTGTCACTTTCTTGATCATGCATTAAAACTTCAATATCAGCTTCTTTTACGATTAAACGAATACGACGGCGTTCTTGCTTTAAGCCAAAGCGCGGCAACCCTTCAGAAAACTCGTTATGTTTGCTACCAATATTTTGCTCTAACTCTTCAGGAGCAGCGCTGGTCATTAGCTCACCTGCTCCCCACATAGATGCGGTAATATCAACGTCTTTATCAATGAAACGTTGCACAATAGCATCATCTACTTCATCAAGGTGAAATACTGATTGCGTACCGGCTAGCATTAATACATCGCCCTGTTGCAGCGTTGAAAAGGTGTTTTGCTTAATACGTTCACTGATAATGTCATTAAAAATACACGACCTTGCGGCGGATAAATACATACCACGCTTCTTTTTATCTTTAACTTTAGTACCTGAAAATAGTGCTAAAGCTTTATCAATATTACCACCGTCTATGCCAAAACGTTGCTCTCCAAAATAGTTGGGCACACCTCGCTCGACTATGTCTTCCCAGCGGTTATGCAAGGCTTGAAGATTAGTAACATTACGTAAGGTTAATTCAAAGCGATTACCCGTTAAGGCACCTGTACGTAATTTTTTATTATGTCTTGTATATTCGAGTACTTCAACACCTTCAATCGTTAGGTCTTTTAAGTCATAGACCTGTTTACCCGGTACATGCACACCAAACCATTGTTCTGTTACGGCAAAGCGATCTTTTAAGCCAGCATAGGATACTAGCTGCTCTTTCACTTTGAAATATTTAGCAAGCTCTCTAGCGACAAAAACAGTATTAGCACCTGTTTTTCTAATATAAATAAATAAGTGCTCCCCCTCCCCTATTGGTGAAAAAGGCAACTGTTCAAATACTTTGAAGTCACTTTTTTGACTACGAAGTAGTCCTGATGATTGTGGTTTACCATATAAGTAAGTAAGTTCAGGTACCATTATTTATCTCTAATTAGTATCGTTGCGTTGAAAGTTACACTAAACATTTTTCACCCCTTGTAAGGGGGTAATTGGTCGAGATTTAGGTGTTAATAACACGACACAATGGACGGCAACACCTTCATTTCTCCCCGTATAGCCAAGCTTCTCGGTCGTAGTAGCTTTAACATTAATTTGTTCTATATCGCAGAGTAGATCTTCACTTAAAAAAGTTCGCATAGCGGTTAAGTACGGTGACATTTTGGGCGCTTGCGCTACTATGGTTACATCTCCATTCCCTATTTGATAACCTTTTTTATTCATTAAACTGACAACATGACGTAATAATATTCTGCTTGAAATATTTTTATACTGATCATCATTGTCAGGAAAGTGATTACCAATATCACCTAAACAAAGTGCTCCTAGAATAGCATCACACAGCGCATGAATGGCAACATCACCATCGGAATGAGCAATAAAACCTTTATCGTATGGCACTGCAACACCCGCTAACATTAGAGGTCCTTGCCCACCAAATTTATGCACATCAAAACCATGTCCTATTCGCATATTTTATTCTCTTTTTTTTATACTATTGTTGCTTTAGCTTTTGTTTATCTAACTTATATTGTTCTAGTTTTTGCTGGTCTAGGTAGAAAGTAGCTAAGGTAATATCTTCAGGGCGCGTTATTTTAATATTATCGCGACGCCCTAGAATAAGTAAGCTGGGTAAGCCCGCTAATTCGATAGCTGAAGATTCATCCGTAATCTCTAACCCCTGTTCTAGCGCCTGCTCGATTGCTTGCTTTAACTCAACTGTTTTATACATTTGTGGCGTATACGCATGCCATAAATCGTTTCGTTCTATGGTGATATCAACAGTATTTTGGTGGTTTTGACTGTTCTTTTTTATCGTATCAACCACTTGTGCCGCTAATAAACCACCACAATCATTCTCGATACATTGTTCAATTACGTTATCAATATCATCGTGAGTAATGCAAGGCCGAGCGGCATCGTGTACCAAAACCCAAGGGTACCTTTGATCATCAATAGTCTGTAATCCATTTAATACAGAGTCTACCCGTTCTTTCCCACCTGAGACTCTGATAATATTTGTATTATCAGCTAACTCTGTTTGTGTAAAATATTCATCGTCATCACTCAACACTATAATAATTTTTGTAATTTTAGGATGGCTTAATAAGCGCTTAGTCGTATGTGTTAAGATACTCAGGTTATTAATTTCTAGATACTGCTTGGGACACGACGCTAACATGCGTTTACCTACGCCGGCTGCTGGAACAATGACCACAAATTGCTTATCGTCTTGAGTTTTCTTAATCACAACTACCGAGTTCCTTTAATCTGAGGTTCTTGACTGACTTTATTTTTACTTGGAATAAGACGAAAAAATGTTTCATTTTCTTTGATCATACCTAGTTCATTTCGCGCACGCTCTTCAATCGCTTCTGTCCCTAATTTTAAGTCGTCAGTATCGGCGTAAAGCAATTTATTACGCTGTTTTAATTCTTCATTGACTTGTTGTTGACGAATTACATCTTCTTGTAAGGCAAAATAATCAGGCACACTGTTTTTACCAAACCAAAGTCGGTATTGTAATACCCCCAAAAAAATTAGCAAAAGTAGTGTAAATGCTCGCATGGTTACCTAAAAAACAATAATCACTATATAGTGGCCCCATTATATAAGCCTTAAACAGTGTGTAAATGTTTATATACCCAAGTTACTTCAAAATGCAGAATTAAGCTGGAATTAGAAACGTCCTTAGGCAAGGCGTTGATTGAAGAGTTATAAAGCTAAAGGTTGCTTGAAATTTTTCCAGTCAATAGCACAAGAAATTAATAATTCTCGTAAACTTGGTATCATGGGTCTTAATTTAGTAGTATTCGTGCAGCTTTGCCATTGATGTCCAGCACAGGCAGCAAGCATCACTTTTTTTGTCGGTTTTAATAAATGTGAAGAGTGATTAGCCTTGTTCTCTTTTAACGAAAACCAACCTGCAACATTGGTATGAATGCGTTTTTTTTCTGTATCAATACGATCAATACTATCTAAAACAATATGATCCGCTTTTAGTATTGGGACGATTAAACCTAATGAAACCTTATTTGTTTGTTTTATTAGCGCTAAATACCATGAAAATACATCTTGCTCATTTTGCGCTAACACTGACAACTTACTCGCCTGTTTAGCTGACCAAGTCGCATTTTGAACATCTAGGGAGAGTGGCGATAAACCTAAGTCATTTACGTTTACCATTAAATTGGCTGTACGGTTGATATAATAAGATAAGCTGTTCAAACGTCCCTGTATGTTTTGAACACTGGTGACATCAGCATTGGCAAGCAAGTGTATTTCTCGCTCATAAAGCGCATTACATAACTCTGCAAAATCATTGTTTTGCTTATTGGTTTGCCACAGCGTATTTTGAGACATTACAAATAAAGTTACTGCTTATCACTGATTTTATTAACAATATAACTAAGCATACTTGATTGTGGTAAAAAGATACAATGCCAGATAAATAAAAACCGAGTCATAGTGGCTCGGTTTTTATTTTTACTCTTATTTTTGACTCTAAATGATTAACATTTAGCTAAGAGATTATTGACCTTTAACTTCAGACAAACCGTTAAAGATAGCTTTGTCGCCTAATGATTCTTCAATACGTAACAATTGGTTGTACTTAGAAACACGATCAGAACGACATAAAGAACCAGTTTTGATTTGGCCTGCAGCAGTACCAACCGCTAAATCAGCAATTGTTGCATCTTCAGTTTCGCCGCTACGATGTGAAATAACAGCAGTAAAACCAGCATCTTTCGCCATTTTAATAGCAGCTAATGTTTCAGTTAAAGAACCGATTTGGTTGAATTTGATTAAGATAGAGTTACCAATACCATTCTCAATACCACGAGCTAAGATCTTGGTGTTTGTAACGAATAAATCATCACCAACGATTTGAACTTTATCGCCAAGTAAATCAGTTTGGTATTTAAAACCATCCCAATCAGACTCATCTAAGCCATCTTCAATTGAAACGATTGGGTATTCTTCACAAAGTGACGCTAAGAAATCAGAGAATTCGTTAGCTGTAAATTGCTTGCCTTCACCTTTAAGATCATAAATACCTTTGTCTGCGTCGTAAAACTCAGAAGCCGCACAATCCATCGCTAACGTAACGTCTTTACCTAGTTCGTAACCTGCCGCTGCAACAGCTTCTTTGATTACGGCTAATGCATCAGCATTAGATGCTAAATCAGGTGCAAAACCACCTTCATCACCAACCGCTGTATTTAAGCCTTTAGAAGATAATACTTTTTTAAGTGCGTGAAAAATTTCAGCACCCATACGTAAAGCTTCTTTAAAACTATCTGCACCAACAGGTTGAATCATAAATTCTTGGATATCAACGTTGTTATCAGCATGTTCACCACCATTGATGATGTTCATCATTGGCAATGGTAAAGAGTAAACACCTGGAGTACCGTTTAAGTCAGCGATATGTTCAAATAACTGAACGCCTTTATCTACTGCAGCCGCTTTAGCAACCGCTAATGAAACAGCTAAGATGGCATTTGCACCAAACTGTTCTTTGTTTTCAGTGCCATCTAAATCAATCATGATTTGATCAATGTTCGCTTGCTCTAAAGCGTTTTGGCCAATTAGTGCAGGCGTAATGTTATTACGAATAGCGGCAACAGCGTTTAATACACCTTTACCTAAGTAACGCGCTTTATCACCATCACGTAATTCTAATGCTTCACGTGAGCCTGTTGATGCACCAGAAGGAGCAGCTGCACGACCAAAGGCGCCTGACTCTAGATACACATCGGCTTCAACTGTTGGGTTTCCGCGAGAATCCATGATTTCACGTGCTAAAATTTTACTAATGTTTGACATTATTTTTCCTATATAGAAGGTTAAATTTAAATTTTTTGCTTCAATTCTTATCTTTAAACAAAAACCGCAGCACAGGGCTACGGTTTATCATTGCGATTGAGTTAGCTCGATTGCTTTTTTTGATGTTCAAAAGAAGCAGCAACAAAGCTTTCAAATAATGGATGTCCATCACGTGGAGTTGAATTAAACTCAGGATGGAACTGTCCCGCAATAAACCATGGGTGATCCGGAATTTCAATCACCTCAACTAAACTTTTATCGGTTGATAACCCCGAGAACACTAGACCAGCGTTACTTAATTGTTCACGGTAGTTATTATTTACCTCATAACGATGACGGTGTCTCTCATTGATTGTTTCACTACCATATACGTCGCAAGCCTTGGTACCTTTTACCAAGTGACACAATTGTGAACCTAAACGCATTGTTCCGCCTAAATCTGATTGCTCGCTTCGGTACTCAATTTGGCCTTCGTCATCAAGCCACTCGCTGATTAAACCCACCACTGGGTACGGTGTTTCAGCATTAAATTCAGTACTGTGCGCATCAGTTAATCCGGCAACATTACGCGCGAATTCAATTAATGCTACCTGCATACCTAAACAGATCCCTAAATAAGGGACTTTATTTTCACGCGCATATTGTGCTGCTAGAATTTTACCTTCAACACCACGTTCACCAAAACCGCCTGGTACTAATATCGCATCAAGGTCAGCTAAAATGTCAATGCCTTTGACTTCTAAATCTTGCGAGTCAACGTATTTGATATTAACGGTTAATTGGTTTTTAAGGCCTGCATGTTTTAATGCTTCGTTTACTGATTTATAAGCGTCTGGTAATTCAGTGTACTTACCTACCATACCAATAGTGACTTCACCTTTAGGATTCGCTTCATGATAAAGTACTTGTTCCCATTCAGTTAAGTCCGCTTCAGGTACATCTAATCCAAAGCGTTTAACCACTATTTCATCAGTACCTTGTGCTTTTAATAACGCTGGTATTTTATAAATACTGTCAACATCACGCATTGACACAACCGCTTTTTCTTCAACATTAGTGAATAGTGAAATTTTAGCACGTTCCGCGTTAGGGATAGCTCTGTCTGAACGACACACTAAAATATCAGGTAAAATACCAATAGAACGCAAATCTTTTACTGAGTGTTGTGTTGGCTTAGTTTTGATTTCACCCGCAGCGGCCAAATATGGCACTAACGTAAGATGCATAAACATAGCGCGATCACGACCAACCTCTAATGCCAATTGACGAATAGCTTCTAAGAAAGGCTGTGATTCCATATCACCAACCGTACCGCCTATTTCAACCATAGCGATATCATAACCTTCTGCACCTTCAACAATACGACGTTTAATATCGTTAGTGATATGAGGAATAACTTGGATTGTAGCGCCTAAAAATTCACCTTTGCGTTCCCGAGCTAAAACATCTTGGTAAATTCGACCCGACGTAAAGTTATTACGTTTAGTCATTTTGGTACGAATAAAACGTTCATAATGACCTAAATCAAGATCTGTTTCTGCGCCATCTTCGGTAACAAAAACTTCACCATGTTGTATTGGGCTCATGGTGCCTGGATCAACATTAATATAAGGGTCAAGTTTTAACATGGTTACTTTTAAACCACGCGCTTCAAGAATTGCCGCCAAAGATGCTGCGGCAATACCTTTACCAAGAGACGAAACTACGCCGCCAGTAACAAAAATATATCTAGTTGTCATGTCTACACCGATGTAAGGAAAACTGAAATTTTGCGCTTTATATTTACAGTATGAATACCAGTAACTACCTTTTTTTTAGTTAAAAAAGCACTAAAAAACGAATAAAAGGCAAGGTAAATGTAAATAAAGCAGGACGGGAAAACATTATACGTAAAAG
>DPHE01000102.1:0-21746 GCA_003521815.1 Colwellia sp. | reverse complement strand
GAGACTAACAACAATAACAACACGCTATTCAACGTTAAAAATAAGCATTTTTTTATTGATGATAAATGGTTATGATGATTATCTAATTCATGACTTAACCAACCACATGACTACACCACTAAAAAATGTTTTATCCGCCATAGACAATATCAACAAAGCTGACACGAATATCACCTTGGTCGATGGCGTTGAACACCCTAAAGAACTGCTCTATGGGCAGCGCATGTCACAATGTTTAGCAAAACACTGGGATGGTGCGAGTGAACTCTTACAAATAGCCGTTCGCGCTCAACATATTAAACGTTGGCACTTAAAACGCACTGAATTCGAACAAGGTAAAGCCGGCTATTATCAGTGGCGAATTGCTTTAGGCAAGTTTCATGGAGAATTGGCAGCTTCTATTATGCTTGAAAATGGTTATAGCGCTGAGCAAGCAGAGCAAACGGCAATAATCATCCGTAAAGACTTAGTTCGTCAAGGAAAAGCAAAAATAAACGATGATAGCCAAACCTTAGAAGATGTTGCCTGTTTAGTTTTTCTTGAGCACTATTTTGATGAATTCTCTGCCAAATATCTCGCAGCAGATAATGAAGAAAAGATTATTCGCATAGTGAAACTTACATGGAAGAAAATGTCTGAACGAGGGCATGAAATTGCTTTAACACTACCCTTACCGAAACATTTAGCGGCTTTAGTAGGTAAAGCGTTAGCGCTCTAAATCAAGCATTTAAAATAGTAATTAACGTAATAAATTTGTCATTCATTATGTTAATTGCTTATATATTTTATTTAATGGTTTATTAAAACGTCATCTTGACTGCTTCTCGCTCAGGGCAAACTGCCATAACATCCGTTCATCCAGAGCTTGTCGAAGGGTCAGAGGGACTAAAAAAACTGCGGGAGTGACCTTCTGTCTCAATTGTCATTTCTCCCGATTGAACTACATATGCATGTTAATTAAATTGGTATTACAGCTGTATTACTACTTGGATATGCAAAAGTAAACTTTAAGGAAGTAAATAGCTACGCTATTTACTTACCGGTAAACGCCATATAAATATAAAAGGTCCTATAATTAGTACAAAAACCAACACCGTTAACATAAAATTTTGCAACAAATAAGCTGACCAAACAATAGAAAAAATCATAGTGAGTAAAGCGACTCGTTTAGCTTTACGAGGGATACAGCGGTGTTGCTGCCATTCATTTATTAATGGGCCAAAGATTTTATTCGCCAATAGTTTTTTCTGCATACGTGGTGACGATTTAGCAAAACAAGCGGCAGCAACAAGCAGAAAGGGCGTGGTTGGCAATATTGGCAATATGACACCTACAATGGCTAAGCCAACAAAAGCCAGCCCCGTAATTTTCAATAAAAATTTTTTAGCTTTACTTTGCATCTGCGGTGAAGTCGACATTGAGTTAATTCTATATTATACGTTACAGCTGGCTTTTCGATAATGATTTCAGCCATTACAGCCACGCCTACGTAGCGTTAACCTTAATTGCTTTAGTCTTAACTTTAGCTTGGTTGTTAGTATCTCTACTTTTTCGAATAAGCGTATTGTCAGTATCTAACTTATCTTGCTTCACCAGTGATTTAGCTAATCTATCATAAAGTAGCACATTCACGGTAGCTGCCAAATTCATGCAACCAACAGTCGGTACGTAAACCACATCATCCGCTTGATCAATCACATTTTGAGCGATGGTGCCATCTTCTGGTCCAAAAATATATAAAGCTTGCTCCGGATGCTGAAAGAGAGGTAGCGGTGTAGCCCCCTCGACCAAATCTACACAAATAATTTTGGTCGATTCTGGCAATTCCCCCAGCTGCTGTTCATTAGTTGAACGCCTTAGCTTTAAAAAATCATCTATCGCAATAAGTGGAATTTTCTCACTCAATTTTTGAGTGTTTGTATTGTTTTTCGAACCAGTAAATTTTGCCGCATGGGTATAGCGATGACCAGTATAAAGTACTTGGTCAACACTATAACACCCAGCCGCACGCATAATTCCGCCAACGTTAGTGGGCGTTTTAGGGTTAGTCAAGCCAATAGTCACATGACTATTTTTTGCTAATAAATCTTTGCCTAAAGTAATATTTGATAATGAAATTTTTGCCATTAACCTTTCTCTTGTACTTTAACTTCTTGCCAATATTGCTCTAACTGTTCAATATTATGCTGTGAAAAATCTTTACCTGAATCATTAACTTGTATTTCTACACCATGAAAGCGTTTAGTAAACTTTTGATTTGCTTGACGTAATAACGTTTCAGGGTCTTGTTTAGCGTGACGACATAAATTGACTACAGCAAACATTAAATCGCCAAGCTCTTCTCCTAAGGCTGTTTGATTGATTTCTTTAGCATCTAACTCTTCTTTAACCTCAAGCACTTCTTCTTCTATTTTAGCAAAGACATCATTAATATCATCCCAATCAAAACCAACATGAGAACAACGTTTCTGAATTTTTGCCGCTTGTGAAAGAGCAGGTAAGTTTTTAGGAATATCAGCTAACACACTGACAGGATTTACATTATCTTCCTGCATTTGCTTTGCTGCTCTTTCCCTGGCTTTTTCATTTTCCCAGTTTACTTTTATTTCAGCATCCGTTGCTAATAAAGCGTCTGAAAAAACATGCGGATGTCGACGAATTAATTTCTCACAAATAGCGGCAACAACTTTATCAAAATCAAACAACTGCTGTTCTTGTCCAAGTTGACTGTAAAAAATCACTTGAAATAATAAATCACCTAGCTCTTTTTCTAATTCAACAAAGTCTTTCTGATCAATAGCATCAACCACTTCGTAAGCTTCTTCTAAAGTATGTGCGGTAATTGAAGCAAAATCTTGTTTCATATCCCAAGGACAGCCCGTTTCTGGATCACGCAATTGTGTCATAATCCAGCGTAATTTATCTATTGAAGCGTTACTATTTAACATCTATTACATTTCTCTCAATTGGTGTTATTTATAATCTCTGATCAAAGTCTTTTTACATCAATAACATCATCTAATTGACGTAGTTTATCTATTACTCTAGTCAATAAATCACTGCTAGTGACTTCCATATTAATGACCATACTCATCGTTTGTTTCGCATTATCACTATGACTGTCAATACCGACAATGCTGATTTTTTCATTAGCAATAATAGTGGAAATATCACGAAATAAACCTTGTCTGTCACTGGCAATTATTTGCGCACTAACTTGATAGCCTTGATGGTCATCAATCCCCCACTGCACCTCAACAAAACGCTCTCCTTGTTGAGCTAAGGCATTAGCTAATTGGTCACAATCTTGACGGTGAACAGAAATACCACGACCTTGAGTAATAAATCCTGCAATAGCATCTCCGGGGACTGGAGAGCAACATTTTGCCATATGAGTGAGTAAGTTACCCACCCCTGAAACGGTAATGCCGTTATTATCACTCACGAGCGTTTTACTGGTTTGAGATTCTCTTACTAAACTTTGTGGGTCAATATCAATAACAGGCTTTAACTTGTCATCAAATTGTTTAAAATAATTGATGATTTGCTGTAAACGCGCATTACCTGAGCCGATAGCCGCGTACAAATCGTCTATTGTTTTAGCATTAAAGCGAACAGCTGCCTCTTTTAGTTGGCTTTGACTGACACTAAAGTAATCTAACTTTTCCAGCTCGGCATCAAGTAAGTTTTTACCTTGAGCAAGGTGTTTATCCCTATCTTGTAGTTTAAAAAAATGTTGAACTTTTGCTCGTGCACGAGAAGAATAAATATAATTTAAATTAGGGTTAAGCCAATCACGGCTTGGGTTAGCTTGTTTGCTTGTTAAAATATCAACCTGATCACCTGTTTTAAGCCGATAGGTAAAAGGAACAATTTTTCCAAATACTTTAGCACCAATACAGCAATGCCCTACATTTGAATGAATATAGTAAGCAAAGTCTAACGGTGTTGCACCCATTGGCAAATCAATAACATCACCACTTGGGGTAAAAACATAAATCCTATCTTCAAAGACTTGGCTACGAAGTTCATCTAGCAATTCACCACTTTCACTCACATCATCTTGCCATTGAAGAATTTTTCTCAACCAGCCAATTTTTTCATCAAAGCTATTTGCTTTACCGCTGTTTTTATCAGCTGGAGTACCTTCTTTATAACGCCAGTGAGCAGCCACACCTAGCTCAGCATCATCATGCATTTGCTCGGTTCTAATTTGTATTTCAATTGATTTACCCTCTGGCCCAAGTACAACCGTATGAATAGATTGATACCCATTGGGTTTAGGGGTTGCTACATAATCAGAAAACTCTTTTGCTAAATGATGCCACTGAGTATGTACTATCCCTAAAGCTGAATAACAATCTTGTACTTTTTCCACCACAATGCGTACCGCACGCACATCAAAAAGCTGCTCAAAATCTAATGACTTTTGTTGCATTTTTTTCCAAATACTATAAATATGCTTAGGGCGTCCGTCAACACTCCCATTAATATGTAGGTCTTTTAGTTGATGATTCAAGTCGTCAACAAAATCATCCATATAACGTTCACGTTCGAGACGTGTTTCATCTAATAGCTTCGCAATTTTTTTATATACTTGTGGATGCAGGTAACGAAAAGAAATATCCTCTAGTTCCCATTTTAACTGTCCTATACCTAAACGGTTTGCTAAAGGAGCATAAATGTTGGCGCTTTCTTTTGCTGCTAGTACGCGAGTTTCTTCATCCGTATTTTTTTGTTCACGTAAATCACATAAACGTTCAGCGAGTTTAATGACGACAGCGCGCACATCATCCACCATAGCAAGCAGCATTCTACGAATATTATCCACTTTATTGGAGGAGAGTTTTACTGAGAGGGGCGATGAACTATCAGCGCTTGGTTGTAAACCTTTAATCGCCGCCATTTTCTCTACCCCTTGGCAAAGTATTATCACTTCTTTATTACAGTGTTCATCAACAAAATCTTTCGAGATCAGGCTTGAGTCTAATAATGGGATTAAAAACGCCGCAACTAAAGAGTCTTTATCTAAATTCAAACTTGATAAAATCTCTACCATTTCCATCGCTTTTAATAGATGCTTTTCCTGTTGTTGATAATATTCACCAACATAGTGCCATGCTAATTCTAGTGCTTGTTGTTTACTCTCGGGTAACATTTGATCTACCAACCAATGTTGGAAATTTACACTAACTACCTGATGAGATTTACGCACCGAAACCATAGGTATTCCTTTATTTAAGGTAAAACTATCATTCATACCAATTAAGCTAAATGAACTATAACTTATTATTAACGTTGAAACAGTACCATAGTCTCAACATGCTTTGTTTGAGAAAACATATCAATTAAACCAATTTTAGCAATTTTGTAACCTTTTTCTAGCAATATTTGGCTATCTCTTGCTAAAGTTGCTGGATCACAACTAACATATAAAATTGTACCTATATTTAATTGAGAAACTTGTGCAACAGCTTGCTCTGCACCTGCTCTAGCGGGATCTAGCAACACTTTGGTAAAGTTGTTTTTTGCCCAGCTACTTGATAACCAGGGGATGTTTAAATCAGCTTGATAAAACTGACAGTTATCAAGCTGGTTGCTTTTGGCATTAGCCCGAGCTTTATCCACCATAACTTGAATACCTTCAACACCTACCACTTTGGCTACTTTTTTCGCCAGTGGTAAGCTAAAATTTCCTAAGCCACAAAACAAGTCGAGTACCTGATCCTTTGATTCAGGCATTAACCAAACAAGCGCTTGCTCTATCATGGCTAAGTTCACTGGTTGATTAATCTGAATAAAATCTGTGTGTGAAAACTGAATCTGTATATCATCAGGTAACTTATATGTTAGCTCAGCCCTCGAAATACCGCTATGAACATCACTATTATCTTGCCCTTTTGTATTTTCTATAAATTGTACAGTCCAAGCATATTTTTCAGCATATTCTTGCCAAAGTTGACGATCATGTTCATTTATCGGTCTAATTTGTCGAACCACTAAAGTAAGATGCTCACCTTTATCAGCCGTCTCAGCTGATATAATTTCAATATGACCAATCGATTTTTTAATCGTCAACTTAGCTAGTAGTGCTTTTAGTAAGGGGAAAATATCACACGCCGGCTTTACTAATACAGGACAAGACTTAATTCCAACCAGTTGATTAGTCGCTTTTTGCCGAAAACCAATAATCGCTTGTGAATTTTTATCAAACTGCACCCCTATTCTCGCTTTACGACGATAGTTCCATTGGCTACTATTAATGGGTTTTTGCCAAGGTAATTGATCGATCAATTCGCGCGAAAGACCACTACGAGCAAGTAATTCAGTTACTTTATTTTGTTTAAATAATAGTTGCTCTGCATAATCAAGGTGCTGTAAATCACACCCACCACAAAGAGTAAAGTGCTGGCATTGCGCCACAACTCTATGCTCGCTAGCTTTGGTAACGTTAAGTAATTTTGCTAAAATATATTTATTTTTTTGCTCTATGATACGAATTTCAACCCTCTCATTTGGCAAACTACCCGTAACAAAAATAGGCTTTTTCTGATATCGTCCCACGCCACAACCATTGAGGTCTAATTTATCAATAGTAATAATATTTGATTTTGTTGATTTTTTGTTAACTTTCTTTTTTTCGTTTTCTTTAAAAAAGTTTGCCATTAATTGTATCCAGAATGCTTGCAAAAAAATTATTTACCTGACCATTATGCCATCACAGTCATTATCAATATGATTATTTTACACTAATTACTCGATTAAATACGATGAAAAGACACTAAGAACAACCCACAAACATTGAGCATTATTAGTCATCAATTAAAAATTTAATGTTGCAGAAGCGAGCAGAAACTTAGGTATTAGCGATAAAATGCTTGGTGAGTGGAACATGGAAGGCGAAATACATAGGTTAACCGTATAGAAATAAAGCGTAAAATATTCGTTGGGCTGATATTAGTAACGAATATGTATAGAGCCATTCCACTTTCAGATGCATGATTCAACAGAATGGCTCTTCCCTTATCAAAATAAATAACGAGGTATAGAGTGCGTCTAAACCAGCCCCTTGGGGAAGCATGACATATTAAAGTGGAACGGGTGACCTTATCTTCTCGCCTCTAGCATCAATATCTTCATATCACGTACGGCTTTATCTAAACCATCAATGACAGCTCGAGCAATAATAGCATGACCAATATTTAGCTCTATAATTTCCTCAATAGCGGCAATCGGCTTCACATTAAAGTAGTTTAAGCCATGTCCGGCATTAACTTTTAAGCCAAGGTTATGAGCATATTTAATCCCTTCAATTAAGCGTACTAATTCAGCTTTTTGTATCACCTCAGACTCTGCATCAGCATAGTGCCCTGTGTGAATTTCAATATAAGGGGCTTTACTCGCTAGTGCCGCATCAATTTGTGCTTTATCCGCATCAATAAACAAACTAACTTCAATACCAACGGCAGTTAATTTTTTCACTGCATCTGTTACTTTGGTCAATTGACCAATAACATCTAACCCCCCTTCGGTGGTTAATTCTTCACGTTTCTCTGGTACCAAACAACAAAAAGCCGGTTTAACATCACAGGCAATACTCACCATTTCATCGGTAACTGCCATTTCAAAATTCATTCGCGTGTGTAATGTTTGTTTCAACACGTGAATATCTCTATCTTGAATATGACGTCTATCTTCACGTAAATGTACGGTAATACCGTCTGCGCCAGCATGTTCAGCAACACTTGCCGCATAAACAGGATCAGGGTAATTAGTGCCTCGAGCTTGGCGAAGTGTCGCAATATGATCGACATTAATACCTAAAAGTAACTCTTTCATTTTGATTCTCTTAATTTGGTTTTTAGCTTTTTGATGGCTTACGTAGATATTTAGTTCAAATGTAGCTCTACGTCAACTAATTCATTATCTCAAGTTGTTTTATTTTTTCGTGACAAATAACTTGCGACTATTAAGTGGCTTACCTTCAAGTAGATGATGGAAAATCTGTCGCATTAATAATTTAAATGTTTTATCTATACCGGCTAATTCAGGTTTATTTCTATCATAGTTTTGCGCTGCTATCGCTTGTAATTGCAAGGTATTAAACCAAGGTGTCGTCATGTTTTTTATCGCGTAATCGTAAACGGGAACAAAGCCTTGCTCTGCTACATAATAAAAACCTGCAACATGTTCACCATTCTCTTCAAATACAGGGGTAAAATCTAGTGACAGCCCTAATTCCTCTAACAAGCTTAACTCAAAAGCCCTTAATTGCGGAGCAATTGCTAAATCCTGCGAGAGTGCAGAAATAGTAAATTGATATTGAGAAAAAAGTGTCTCACAAATAATATCATCCGTTAACAGACGTACAAGTAGTTCATTAAGATAAAAAGCACTATAGAGACTATTTTTAGTTAACACATATGATTTCGAATTTGCTTCAACACGGGTGAGCATTCTTAAGCGAGTCTTTTGTAAACCACTTTCTTTAAAGGCTACGTTTAACGGTAAAAAAGGCTGTAATAAGGCCTTTTTAATTGACCGCTTAGATTGACCAACATAAACAAGTGCAGAAACTTTACCATCATACTCAGTCAACAATTCAACTAACTGCTGATTCTCTTGATAAGGACGAACATGTAGAACAAATGCTTTTTGCTCAGTCATCTCATCACCTAATAATTAATAGAACACGAATGATTTTCACATAAAAATCAATTAGTTACACAGTAAGGCTTAGGCTTAATTTACCCTGAATATTCGTCGCCATAACCTAAGCTTCTCAAGGCGCGTTCATCATCAGCCCAACCTGACTTCACTTTAACCCAAGTTTCTAAAAACACCTGACTTTCAAACAAGTTTTCCATATCACGTCTTGCTTCTTGGCCTATAGTTTTCAAACGCTCTCCCCTATTACCAATCACCATTCGTTTTTGACTATCTCGTTCAACTAAAATCAAGGCATTTATATGAATGATGCCTTTGTTATCCATTTTAAACTGTTCAATTTCTACCGTAGTTGAATAAGGTAATTCATCTCCTGTAAAACGAATTAATTTTTCACGAATAATCTCTGATGCCATAAAACGACTAGAACGATCGGTAATATGATCTTCAGGAAACCAAAAGTCCCCTTCAGGTAAAGATGCTAAGCAAAGTTGACGAATAGTATCAACACCATGCCCTTTGCTAGCGGAAATTGGCACAATATCAGTAAAGGTGTGCATAGCACCTAACTTTTGCAGGTGAGGTAACAAATCATCTTTATCACTAATATTATCAATTTTATTAACAACTAAAATACAAGAAGAGCCGCTTTGCTTAATCTTATTCAACACCATTTCGTCATCAGGGGTCCAATGCGTACCCTCAACTAAAAAAATAACTAATTCAACCTCAGCAATTGAGCTGCTCGCTGCACGATTCATCAATCGATTAATCGCTTTCTTTTCTTCTGAATGTAAACCAGGCGTATCAACTAAAATAGCTTGTTGATACCCTTCAGTTAAAATACCTAAAATACGATGACGAGTTGTTTGAGGCTTACGAGAAGTAATACTAATTTTTTGCCCAAGCAAGGCATTAAGTAAAGTAGACTTTCCAACATTGGGCCTACCAACAATGGCAATTAAACCTGCTCGGGTAGGTGAAGAAATTGAGTTAGTCATATGCTATTTGGCCTTTTTACTTTGCTGTACTTCAACGTTATGTGGGTTAACTGTACTTTCTTTTGTTTGTTTTTTTTGTAATTTAGCTACTTTGTACTTTTCTTTTGTCGATTCTAACACCGCGAGTACTTGCTGAGCTGCAGCTTGTTCAGCCTTGCGCCTACTAGTACCCTTGGCAATCACCTCTTTATCTATAACCTCAGTAACACAACGTACGATAAACTGCTGGTTATGTGACTGACCACTGGTATCAATAATATCATAGACAGGTAATGCTATTTTTCTCCCTTGTAAGTATTCTTGCAAACGTGTTTTTGGATCTTTTTGTTCATTTCCCGGTTTAATTTCACTTAAACGTTGAGCAAACCAAGAAAGAATTAACGCCTTACAACAAGTAATATCTGAATCTAAATAAACAGCGCCCATAATAGATTCAATGGCGTCTTCTAAAATTGATTCACGCCTGTGACCACCACTTTTTAATTCACCTGGGCCTAAAATAAGGTACTCGCCCAAATTAAAATCACGACCAATTTCAGCTAAGGTAACCCCTTTAACCAAGCTAGAACGCATACGCGTTAAATCACCTTCATCATGCTTAGGAAACTGCTCAAAAAGCACTTCGGCAATAACAAACCCTAAAATTGAATCACCTAAAAACTCTAATCGTTCATTATGATCACCTTTAGCACTGCGGTGCGTTAATGCCTGAATAAGTAAATTAGGGTCATTAAAAGTATAACCAATCTTTTTAGATAGCTTAGTTATTGCTTGATTATTAGTTTCTTTAAAATGGTATGCCATTAATTAATTGCACCAATACGTTCAAATCGAATGTTTGTTGGAATCCAGCTTGGTAAAAAGCTATCTTCATCACGATCAAAATCAAAACTCATCCAAATGGCTACTGCTTGCCCTACTAGGTTTTCTTCAGGTACAAATCCCCAAAAACGACCATCTAAAGAGTTGTCTCGATTATCACCCATAACAAAATAATGACCTGCTGGCACTAAAAATTCATCTGGCGCCGTTCCCGCTTGTTTAAAGTAATGGCTTGTTCTTGACATGCTATATTGATCAGTCAAAATATTGTGAGTCTTATCTAGCATTGCTGCTTCAAATTGATTAAAACCTTTTTCTGCATCTGGACCTTGATACTTATTCGTAAAAGTATTAATTATTTGTACAAATTCAGGACATTTTACATCTGATGTTTTACATGCTTCTTTTATATAAAGAGATTTATTACGATAGATAATACGATCACCCGGCAAACCAATGACTCGTTTAATGTAATCAATACGAGGGTCAACAGGATATTTAAATACCACGGCATCACCACGTTCAGGTAGACCCACCTCAAAAAACTTATTACGTGCTACGGGATCTTTCAAACCATAGTTAAATTTATTGACTAAAATAAAGTCACCATCAAGCAAAGTCGGCATCATAGAGCCTGAAGGTATTTGAAACGGCTCATATAGAAACGAACGTAAAATCAAAACAAAAGCAATTACTGGGAATATTTGTACTGAAGTATCAACCAATACAGACGGTTCCATCAAAGTTGCTAAGTTTTCTTCCGTTAATTCAATATCGCTTTGTTCCTTGGCTACTGTTTGAGCTGTAATAGCTTTAAGCTTTCGTTGTGGTGCTAAATAAAATTTATCAGCAAACCAAACAATGCCTGTTAAGACTGTAATGACTACTAAAATGATTGAAAAATAAACTGCCATAGGGTTCCTTGAAGTAACAACCTAAAAATAAGTAAAATAGTGATGTTTTTAGTAACTATTCGCTTAAGCATGAAAAAGACACGATTCTATCAATTTCTCTACTAACTTTATGTATCAGCTCTAAACCTTGGATAAAGCCTTATGATTTCAGGCTAAAACCAAGTCACCTCATCCATACTGCTAAGTACAACACGAGAATGACAGGAAAATGAATAATACTTTTATTTATCTAGCTTAAGTACAGCTAAAAACGCTTCTTGAGGTACTTCAACATTACCTACTTGCTTCATACGTTTTTTACCGTCTTTTTGCTTCTGTAATAATTTTTTCTTACGGCTAATATCACCACCGTAACACTTCGCGGTAACGTTTTTGCGTAGTTGTTTCACTGTTGTTCTAGCAATAACGTTATTACCAATCGCAGCTTGTATTGCAATATCAAACATTTGACGATGAATCAGCTCTTTAAGTTTGTCGACTAACATTCGACCACGAGGTGCTGAATTTGTTCGATGAGTAATCATCGCTAAAGCGTCTACTCGATCACCGTTAATCATGACATCTACACGTACCATGTCAGCAGGTTCAAAGCGGATAAAATTATAATCAAGAGAAGCATAACCACGACTAGTAGATTTTAGTTTATCAAAGAAATCCATTACCACTTCAGCCATCGGTAATTCATAGGTAACGGCAACTTGATTACCATGATAAATCAGATCTTTTTGCACACCACGTTTTTCAATACATAAGGTAATAACGTTACCTAGATATTCTTGTGGTACCAAAATATTCGCTTGTACTATAGGCTCTCTAATTTCATCAATGTTATTAACCGCTGGTAAATCTGAGGGGTTATCAATGGATAATAAATCACCATTAGTACAAGAGATTTCATAATTTACGGTTGGCGCTGTAGTAATTAAATCTAGATCATATTCACGCTCTAAACGTTCTTGTATGATTTCCATGTGCAACATGCCAAGGAAACCAATGCGAAAACCAAAGCCTAACGCTGATGAGTTTTCTGGTTCAAAAAACAAAGAAGCATCATTTAAACTTAATTTATTTAGCGCATCACGGAAGTTTTCGTAATCATCTGAACTGATAGGAAAAATACCAGCGTATACTTGCGGCTGCGCTTTTTGAAAGCCAGCTAACGCTTTGGAGGTTTCTTTTTTACTTATTGTTATGGTATCACCAACCGGTGCACCATGAATTTCTTTAATTCCCGCGATAATATAACCAACTTCACCCGCACGTAGAATTCCTGTTTCTGTTTGCTTTGGTGTGAAAATTCCTACGTTATCAATTTGATGAACTTGTCCTGTAGACATCACCAACATTTTATCGCCTTTTTTCACCTCACCATTCATAATACGAACTAATGAAACAACACCTTGATAGTTATCAAACCATGAATCAACGATAAGCGCTTGTAGTGGCTCAGTGTAACTGCCTTCTGGTGCGGGAATATTTTTTACGATAGTTTCTAAAACATCTTCAATACCAACACCTGTTTTTGCTGAACAAGTCACTGCGTCAGTGGCATCAATACCAATAATATGCTCAATTTCTTCACATACTCTATCCGGATCTGCTTGCGGTAAATCAATTTTGTTAAGAATTGGTATAACTTCTAATTCCATTTCAATCGCGGTATAACAATTAGCAACTGTTTGCGCTTCAACCCCTTGACCTGCATCGACAACAAGCAAAGCTCCTTCACAAGATGCTAGCGAGCGAGAAACTTCATATGAAAAATCAACATGACCTGGGGTATCGATAAAGTTAAGCTGGTATATTTCACCATTTTGGGCTTTATAGTCCAAGGTAACACTTTGTGCTTTGATAGTAATACCACGCTCACGTTCAATATCCATTGAATCAAGAACTTGCGCTTCCATCTCGCGTTCCTGCAAGCCTCCGCAATGCTGAATGAGGCGATCAGATAGGGTTGATTTACCATGATCAATGTGGGCAATAATGGAGAAATTTCGAATATTTTTCATAAATGGAAGTTCAGGTAAAAAGCTATAAATTGAAGAGTGGCGTGATTTTAACGAATTTAGCGCGCTGGGGCTATCTTTTGTTCAGGATTTTCGTCAATCTATTTAACATCAACAACAAGTGGCTTAGGTATTAGACGTAATATTTTAGGCTGTAGTTTTTCCTGATAATCAGGATGGTTTTGTAAGTATTTTGCTAAACGATACCCTAAATATCCCCCAACAAGGCCAACACATAATGCTAATAATTCATGACTTAGCACTTCTTGTATTGTTAACCATTGGCCAAGAGCGGAAAAAGTAACCAATCCAAAAACTGGCAATAAATACACTTGCCAAGCACTTTTTAATACGTCAATTTCAGGCAACGTTAATACTACACAATCCCCAACTTGTACTCGTTGATTATTTAAGAATGTTGATACCGGTAAAGTAAATGATGATTTTTTATGAGGAAACGCTTTAGCAACTTGACCACTCGCACAGGTTGATACTTGCGAACAACTATTACAGCTAGACTTTACTTGGCTAACCACACTAATCATCCCATTTTCAATAGCAATAACTTCAGCTAATTCTTCCATTATCTTTCAATAAAAAACATATTAATAACCCGTTTTTTGATAACCAACCTACTTAAGTGTTTCAAGATCATGAATAAAATAAACAGAGTTCACGATTTTTTTAGCTGTTGTCACTGGAATTTTACCGACAACACTCACTTCTACATTATTAATGACTTGATTAAATACCAAGGTTGCACCGTCATGAGCATATTCTATTACTCTTTGCTTATCCTTGCTAGGATTAACATAAACAGATAAATCAACTAACCCGTCGTTGAATAACATAAACTCCACAGACTGTTTACTGGTATTAATACGATGTCTATTAGATTTGATTTGCTGGAAGCCATTCGGTAACCAATTAACTTGCCAATCAAGTTTAGTTACTTCTTGTTTAGCTGTCATATCAACTACTTTTGGTAAGTCCGTTGCTTTTAGTTGCTTTAAATGTTCAGATGAATCACTGGTGATTTCTAAATGGGTAAATTGTATTTGCTCAAGCAATTGTCCTTTACGGGTAATAATTGCTAATTTTAGTAGTAAACCACTTTGCTGATCTAACCATACCCAATAACCAAAACGATGAGTGTCTTTTGGTACAATACGAATCAACTGAGCAACTCTCCCTAACACACGACTTCTACCAACAGAAACAAAGTGATAGCTATTTTCTAGCACACTTATATCTTGACCAAATACGGCCGGGATCGGTCCACTAATATGAGAAGACATTATTGAATAAGGGGTATATTCAGGTTCAATATAGCTCACAACATCATCAATTCGTAAAATATCGCGGCGAGGTCCATTGAGTAAAGCTAATATTTCAAGCTCAATTTGTTTACCACTTGTTGTATCGTCACCAATACCATGTACCCAATGATATGGCTCTGCTTGATTATTTTTAACCACTACAAATGAGGTACTAAAGTTTAATTCACGTAAAGCGCTTGAAAGGCGTTCGAAGGAGAGCTTTGCTATGTTGCTGTCGTTTTCACTTTCAACTGTCGCTGATAGCACTGAAAGATTAGTAAAAATACTAAGAGAACAAATTAAAAAAGACTGTATAAGAGATGATTTTAAAAGTAAGAACTTCATGCTTTCTCAAGAATTATGGGCATTAAAAAAGTGAATAAATACATTATTCACTTTTTTTTGATGCCGTCAATGGTTGTATCAACTAGTTAATTATTTCTTTCGCTAATTGACTGTTTAATTTATTACCTAACTGATTACCTACTTGATTAGCAGGTTGTGATTCAAGGTTTGAATTTTCATTAATTTTTTCTGCACTCAACTTGATTTGTTGTTGATGATCAGACAATAAAGCCTGAAATCGACGTTGTTGCTCAATTCTTCGCTCAAGCACTGCTTTTTTTTGAGGTTGTACCGGTTGTTGATAATTAAAACTTACCGGATTAGCAAAGCCAGCTAAAGGTTTAGTTTGTACAATTTGATTTGGCGTAATTACTTCATTGTTATCCGCCACGTTCTGTTGTACACCTATAATCATCAATCCTGCTGCTGAAGCAGCAATAGCTAATTGACCAAGTGGTTTAACTAACTGAATCACTTTCGCTTTAAAAGGGTTAGCTGCCTTATTTTCATCACGATTAGGCGCTAGAACCGTAGGCTTATCTTGTAGAGCATCGGCAATTTTTGCAGACAAATCTAATGGTAGTTCTGATGCGACTTCATCACGCATTACATCACCAATTAGATGATAATTCCGCCATGTTGTTGATAAGTGTTCATCCTTGAGTATTTCATCTATAGCCTGCTCTGATTCTTGATCGGTCGCTTGATAATTATCAACTAATGATGAGATTTCCTCAAATTTACTTTCACTCATACGTCTACCTTAAATAATTTAATTCTAAAACTAATTTGCTTGTAGCAAAGGAGTAATCTTTTTATCAATCGCATCACGTGCTCTAAAGATACGTGAACGCACTGTTCCCACAGGACACTCCATGATAGTCGCTATTTCTTCATAACTTAAACCTTCTATTTCTCGAAAGTTTATAGCAATACGTAAATCATCAGGTAATTGCTTTATAGCATCAAAAATAACTTTTTTAATTTCTTCCGTCAGTAATACTTTTTCAGGTGATGCGTTTTCTCTTAGTGCATCTCCACCGTCATAAAATTCTGCATCTTCAATCTCAACATCTGTACCTGGAGGTTTACGCCCAAGTGCTACGCTATGATTTTTAGCACAATTTACAGCTATACGGTACAACCAAGTATAAAACGCACTATCTCCTCTAAAATTCGGTAATGCTCGATAAGCTTTAATAAAAGCTTCTTGCGCTATGTCTGGCACATCACTTTGATTGCTAACATAACGTGACACTAAATTAGCCACTTTATGTTGATATTTAGTTACTAATAGGTTGAAGGCGTTTTTGTCGCCTTGCTGTACCCGTTCAACCAATGCTTGGTCGACGCTCTGTTCGCTCATTTGAGCCCTTTCTCCTAAAAATACCCACTCTTTTTTGAGGGTAAAAATTCACTTTGCTCATTTGGCTCATAACAAACGCATCAATTAAGACTGCCCATTTTAGAAAAAGTTCTTTTTTATTTTACTTTTTTTAAAATTTAGACTTATTTGAGCTTGTTAACGCTGTTACCAAGTGTCAATAAACGGTAATATCACACCATAATACCTGATAATCCTTTATATATGAATCAACAAAACAATTGTGATGTGTTAATTATTGGCAGCGGCGCGGCGGGATTGACACTCGCTTTACATTTAGCAAAAAATGCGGATGTTGTTATTTTAAGTAAAGGACCACTTAATGAAGGATCTACTTTTTACGCTCAAGGTGGGATAGCGGCCGTTTTCGATGAAAATGATAGTATTGCCTCTCATGTCGCCGACACTATGGTTGCTGGTGCCGGTTTGTGCGATGAAAAAACGGTGCAATATACTGCAGAAAATGCCAAAGCCTGCCTTCATTGGTTAATTGAGCAAGGTGTTACCTTTGATAAAGAAGATAGCGAACAAGGCGAAAGGTATCATCTCACACGTGAAGGTGGTCATAGTCATCGCCGCATTCTTCATGCTGCAGATGCCACTGGTAAAGTAATACAGACCACCTTGGCCGACCGCGTTAGACAACATTCCCGAATTAGAATATTAGAACGTTATAATGCCATTGATCTAATCTGCGAATCAAATGAACAAAAAGATAAAAGCAAACGGTGTATTGGCGCTTATATTTGGAATCGCAATATCGAAAAAGTTGAAAGCATTTATGCTCAAAAAACTATTTTAGCAACAGGAGGGGCGAGTAAAGTTTATCAATATACTTCAAACCCTGACGTAGCTAGTGGCGATGGTATCGCTATGGCATGGCGTGCAGGTTGTCGTGTTGCCAATATGGAATTTAATCAATTCCATCCTACTTGCCTTTTTCACCCTGATGCAGGGACTTTTCTTTTAACTGAAGCTTTGCGGGGCGAAGGGGCAAAACTAAGACGGCCAGATGGGAGCCGTTTTATGCCCGCCTTTGATCATCGTGCTGAATTAGCTCCACGTGACATAGTTGCTCGCGCTATCGATTTCGAAATGAAACGCTTAGGTGTTGATTGTATGTATCTTGATATTAGCCACAAACCCAGTGATTTTATCAAGCAGCACTTCCCTACAATCTATCAGCGAACAAAAAATCTTGGCATTGATATTACCAAACAACCTATGCCAATAGTACCTGCTGCTCACTATACTTGTGGTGGCGTTATGATAGATCTACAGGGCAAAACCGATGTTAATCAACTTTATGCCATTGGTGAAATGTCGTACACAGGTTTACATGGTGCCAATCGCTTAGCGAGCAATTCTTTACTCGAATGTCTGGTCTTTGCACGCGCTGCCGCATTAGAGATTAGTGAATCCTTAAAGCCAAACAATCGTTTTATCAAGTTACCTTGCTGGGATGAAAGTAGGGTGACCGATTCTGACGAAGAAGTTGTTATCCAACATAATTGGCACGAATTACGTTTGTTTATGTGGGATTATGTCGGTATTGTAAGAACCACTAAAAGGCTAGAGCGGGCTTTACATCGGGTTGAACTCTTACAGCAAGAAATTCAAGATTATTATCAAAATTTTAAGGTAAGTAATAATTTACTTGAATTAAGAAATTTGGTACAAGTCGCTGAATTAATTATTCGCTGTGCAATGAGTAGAAAAGAAAGTAGAGGTTTACACTACACATTGGATTATCCTGAGCAAATAGCAGAAACAAAACCAACGATTTTAGATCCGAATGATTAAGAAGTATCTGTTAACTTTCTAATAATCTGCGACAGTCTAGAAAAGTCTTGTGCACTTAAACTATCGCGATAAATAAACAACCATTTTTTTTGACCTTTTTTATTTATCGTATAAGACAGAGGTGCAGCTGTGGCTAAAGACAAGTTAGATAAAGGTGCCATATGCAACCAACATCCAAAAAAACTATAGCGACTGCTTGCTAATAATTGGAAATGTTCTTTTCTACTAACATTATTTATTATCGTATTTTCAAGTAAATCTTCGAATGAATAAACATGGTATTCATCAAGTGTGAATTGAAGCGTAGTTAGTTGCTCATTACTTTTTTTTGCTATCAGAATACTCATAAAAGTAATAGTTAACACGACGATAACTAGCAAAAATTGATAAGCATATGTGATATAGCTTATCAGCAGTAAGTTAAATAAAAGGCAACCACTTAACCATAATAAATTGCGATACCGCGACGGTTTAACACAAATATCATACTTTAACGCGGTTGAGTATAAATTGCACCATGGCTTTGAGTTCAAGGTCTTCACAAGTGTTATGTCCCATAAACCAAGCAAATAAATTAGGATCTTGCTCTGTTAATAGCCGCTCAAACGTTATTTGCTGTTCTGCAGTTAAATCATCATAAGCTTCATCTACAAAAGGAGTAAAAAGTAAATCAAGCTCTAACATTCCACGGCGACATGCCCATTTAAGTCTAGCCTTATTTACCGGTGGTAAGGTTACTGGTGCTGACATTTTTATATCCTCATTCTCTAAAGTTAGCGCTATTGTAACAATAACACTAGTTTACTCGCCAACTAATTCAGTAATATTTAGCGGGTAATTTTAATGAACGGTTGAATTTTTAGTTATTTGACCGCATTTATCTATTACCAATCACTGCATAGTTTGATCTTATGTCAATAACAACTGAAACAAACATACCTTCCCTTGAAGAATTACCCGATACTTTTCTCGTGTCATTAGATAACTACAGTGCCATCTCTTTAAAAGGAGAAGCACAAACTAGCTATTTACAAGGCCAAGTAACTTGTGATGTAAATAGCAGTAACGATAACAATTTACTCATCGGTGCTCACTGTAATGCTAAAGGTAAAGTATTTAGTGTCTTTCGGTTAATTAACCGAAACTCAGCACATTTATTGATCCAACCTAAAGCAAGTATTGATGATTCGATTACCGAACTAAAAAAATTTGGTGTATTTGCTAAAGTTGATATCACACCATCAAATGAATTAAGTTTTTTCGCCTTAGTTGGTGAGCAAGCAACCGCTATTTTACAAGAACAATTCAACCAAGTTCCTGATAGTTTAACCCCTGTTGTACAATCAAATACAACGACTTTAGTTTATATTGCTGGCAAACAAGCCCGTTACTTATTAATTGATGAAATTCCTGTGCTAGAGAACACAATAGCCACATTAAACCAAACCATTTACCATTCAAGCCTATGGAACTTGCTAGAAATCAATGAAGGTTTCCCCCAATTATCAACTAAACACATTGGTGAATACATACCACAAATGCTTAATTTACAAGCAATTAATGGTATCAGTTTTACTAAAGGCTGTTACTTAGGCCAAGAAACCGTTGCAAGAATGCAGTATCTAGGTAAAAACAAGCGAGCGTTATATTCATTAAAAACATGCCTGGCGCAACCATTAGAAATTGATGACGTAATCGAAAAACAATTAGGTAAAAACTGGCGCAAAGCGGGTGATATTTTAACAAGCTACCAAGCAGATAATGGTGACTGTTATCTTCAAGCCGTACTGAATAGTGATCTAGATGATAGCACTGCGTTAAGAATAAAATCACAACCTGAATCAAACATAATAGTTCAATCATTACCTTATTCGTTAGTAACAGAATAAAATTTTATTAAAATATAGTTAGGAATACCAATGAAAATTAGCAATAACTCTGTAGTCATCATGCACTACGCCGTATCAGATAGTGAAGGTACATTAATCGACAGCTCATATGATCATAAACCGATGACTATTATTCAAGGCACCGGTTATTTAATTCCTGGATTAGAAGAGGCATTGATTGATCATCAAGCAGGCGACAAATTTGAAGTAGCCGTAGCATGCAAAGAAGCTTACGGTGAGCGCCATGATGAATATGTTCAAACCGTACCAAAAGAATTACTACAAGGTGTTGAAGATTTATCCGTTGGCACTCAACTTCGTGCGTCTACTGATGATGGCGAACAAACCGTTATTGTCATTGATGTTAACGATAAAGAAGTTACCGTTGACGGTAATCACCCTCTTTCAGGACTTGACCTAAGTTTTGACGTTGAAATTTTAGAAGTACGTGAAGCGACAACAGAAGAACTTTCTCATGGTCATATTCATGCAGAAGGCGAGTCATGTGATGGCGGTCATGAACATAGCTATGAGCATAACCACGAAGAAGGTGAAGACTGTAGTCATGCTGATTCACATAAATAGGTCTTCGGTTAACGGTTAACGAAATAGCGAGTTGCGAAAGAAGGAATCTTCGCAACTCGTCTGTCATTAGATCTATTAATCTTTAAAATTAGTGAACTGAAAAGACTGTTCTAATTCAGCTTCACGCACTAAACGCATAACTACCTGTAATTCATCACGTTTTTTACCCGTCACTCGTACTTGTTCACCTTGAATTGCCGCTTGTACTTTTAATTTTTCAGCTTTAATCAACTTAACGACTTCTTTGGCTACATCTTGCTCAATACCTTCTTTGAAGCTAACTTGTTGGCTCCAGTTTTTACCGCTAGCAGATGCTGAGCCTAACGTCATCGATTTAGCATCAATATTACGTTTAGTTAACTGGCTTCTTAGCATGTCACTCAATTGCTTTAATTGAAAGTCTCCTTCAGCTTTCAGCGTTACATTAGGTTTTTTCCATTCAAAACTTGCTTCAACGCCACGAAAGTCAAAGCGAGTGGTTAGTTCACGATTCGCATTATCTACGGCATTAAGCACTTCTTCTAAATTAATTTCTGACACTATATCCATTGATGGCATGATCATTTCTCTTGTTAGCAAATTTATATTTTAACATTATACCCAAACAACCTTAGCATGATAATATCTATGCATAATTTTTTATCTCTATTTACTTGTGAAAATACGACATCATTTAACTTTTTTCATCATTATTATTAGCACGGCTATGTTGCTATTTTTTTCCAGTGAATTATTGCTCCCTACTGAGTTGAAAAAAATAGTCTTTCGTTCCCCGAAAATAGATACTATTGGGCACTTTATAGCCTTTTTTATTTTAGCTTGGCTAATACATTCACTAATAAAATTAACATTAGTAAAAACATTCATTACACTTAGTTTTTATGGCGCACTAAGTGAATTGGGCCAGTACTATTTAGGATTTCGTAATGGTGAACTTAGTGATTTTTTTGCTGATATTGCTGGCATTAGTTCATTTATACTGTTGAAATTACTTTATTTAGCTTATAA
>DPHE01000029.1:20076-21178 GCA_003521815.1 Colwellia sp. | reverse complement strand
TGAAATACGCACCAATGAATCTCTAATACCCGCTTCTCGTCTTGCTGCTTCATCCATACCGGCATGCGTCATTGTCTGCGGATGACTAATTAAACTTTCTACCCCTCCTAACGATTGCGCTAAGGTAAATAACGTTAAATTATCAAATAATTTTTTCACTGAATTAACGCCACCTGTTACTTCAAAACTTAACATAGCACCAAAACCTGATTGCTGATTTTTAGCAATGTCATGACCCGGGTGATCAGTAAATCCTGGATAGTAAACGACATCAATAGCAGGATGATTCTTTAAAAAAGCAGCCACTTGTACCGCATTTTCTTGGTGCTGTTTAATACGTACCGGTAAAGTTTTTAAACCTCGTAAAGCTAAAAAGCTATCAAAAGCACTGCCCGTAATACCGATACAATTGGCCCACCATGCTAACTCTTCACCTAGTGCTTGCTCTTTAGTAACGACGACGCCGCCAACAACATCACTATGACCGTTAATATATTTGGTTGTGGAATGAAAGACAATATCAGCACCCAATAAGAGTGGCTGCTGTAATGCGGGCGATAAGAAGGTATTATCAACCGCAACTAAAGCACCTACGGTATGACAAGCTTTAGTCACTTGCTCAATATCGACCACACGTAATAGCGGATTACTAGGGCTTTCTAATAACACTAATTTAGGCTTTTGCGCTAACGCCTTTGCTAAGGCTTCTTCATCATTTTGGTCAACCACAATTAACTTAAATAGGTCGCGTTTAGCTAGATGGGTAAACAAACGAAAACTTCCTCCATAGCAATCATGGGGAATCACCACCAAATCCTCTGTTGATAATAACTGACATATTAAGTGTACCGCCGCCATTCCTGTGCTGGTAACAATGCCAACACTGCCTTGTTCTAGTGTAGCAATGGCTTGCGCAAAAGTAGCACGCGTTGGATTGCCAGTGCGCGAATAGTCAAATTCACGCTTATCATTAAAGCCTTTTAATGAATATGTACTTGATAAATAAATAGGCGCAACCACTGCCCCATGGTGTTGGTCAGTATTAATACCTGCTTGCACCGCAGCAGTGGTAATTTTATTGATCGACATATAAATTCCTCTT
>DPHE01000029.1:17857-19847 GCA_003521815.1 Colwellia sp. | reverse complement strand
ATTATTTAGGTCAAGATTTTTTAGACATCTAAACTTCTACTTGACTGAGTTTCAACAACCAGTAAAATCTATCTTATAATTAATGAGATAACTAGAATAATATAGAGGAAGTAACATGGCTCAGTGGAATGACGAATATATAAATCCCTATGCCGAACACGGAAAAAAAAGTGAGCAGGTAAAAAAAATTACCGTATCGATTCCTTTACGTGTTTTGAAAGTGTTAACTGATGAACGGACTAGACGCCAAGTCAATAATTTACGCCACGCAACTAACAGCGAATTATTGTGTGAAGCTTTTTTACATGCTTTTACTGGTCAACCTTTACCTGATGATGAAGATTTGGCGAAGGATAATAATGAAAAACTACCGGCAAGCGTACGTCGCATATTGGAAGAAAAGGGCATTACTGATTTTAGCACTTATGACGAAGATGAAGATTAAAGCGTTCGTCCTGAGTCCTGAGCTTGTCGAAGGATCAAAGTACCAGTTGAGAAAAGTAGCAAACTATTTAGAGTTTGCTACTTTTTTCATTAACAGTTATTTATTTGTGGTATTGCTTACTTAAGTGATGTACCGATTCAATAAAGTGTCCTGCGTGCTCAGGTTTCACGTCTGGATGAATACCGTGACCTAAGTTAAACACGTGTCCTGTACCGCCGTGACCAAAACCTGCCAAGATTTTCGATACTTCTTCCTCTATACGAGGTAAAGGCGCATATAACATTGACGGATCCATATTCCCTTGCAAAGCAACTTTATCCCCTACACGGGCTTTAGCTTGTTCAATATCGATAGTCCAATCAAGTCCTACCGCATCACAGCCTGTCGCTACAATATCTTCTAACCACATACCGCCATTTTTAGTAAACAAAGTAACGGGCACTTTGCGGCCATCTGCATGACGAGTTAAGCCATCAACTATTTTAGCCATATATTGTAGTGAAAAATCTTTGTAATCTCGAGGTGATAATACGCCACCCCAAGTATCAAATACCATAACTGATTGTGCACCTGCGGCAATTTGACCGTTAAGATAGGTAATAACAGAGTCTGCTAACTTATCAAGTAACAAGTGTAAACTTTGTGGGTCTGAGAACATCATTTTTTTGATTTTAGTAAAAGCTTTTGAACTACCACCTTCAATCATATACGTTGCTAATGTCCACGGACTACCTGAAAAGCCAATTAATGGTACTTCGCCATTTAATTCTTTGCGAATAGTACGCACGGCATTCATGACATAGCCCAATTCATCTTCTGGATCCGGAATACCTATTTTTTCAATATCTGCTCTACAAGTAATTGGATTCGTAAATTTAGGACCTTCACCAGTTTCAAAATATAAGCCTAAACCCATCGCATCAGGAATAGTTAGAATATCACTAAAAAGAATAGCGGCATCAAGCTTAAAACGTCGTAAAGGTTGAATAGTTACTTCACAAGCTAAGTCTGCATCACGACAAACTGACATAAAATCGCCAGCGTCTTTACGTACTTCTCTATATTCAGGTAAATAACGCCCAGCTTGACGCATCATCCATACAGGGGTGTAATCTACTGGTTGTTTTAATAACGCACGTAAATAAGTATCATTTTTTAATTCGGTCACCAATCAGTCCTCTAAATTCATTTACTGTCTGCTTACTCTTGTTGCCATGATTAATGTCGATAACAAGAAGTTTATACGGCGTATTCTAGCACTGGTACAATTTTGGATCTATGCGCCAAATCAATTGCTTTTAGTAACTTCAACAAAACATCAATAATAAGTTAAAAATACTTTAAACCTATCGTCCAAGGTTAGCTCTATTTAAATAAATTAATAATCAGTAAGTTAGCGGAATCAGTATCAAAAAAACCATTGTACGAAGAGTGTCGTTGAGCTTATACTCTATTAAAGTTGTTGCAGTGAGAGAAACGCCTTGCTATAAATTAGCGGCACTAGCAAGGAAGTCTAATAATAACAAAAATAACAACAAAAATAAC
>DPHE01000029.1:16955-17696 GCA_003521815.1 Colwellia sp. | reverse complement strand
CAACAAAAATAACAACAAAAATAAAAAAGCAGCTAGAAAGAACAAATAACAAGAATCTTGTTCAACAAGACCATAAAGCGAGCATTTCAAGCCTTTCTCTTTGAGGAAGGCTTTTTTATCTCAATAATAAAATCCACACAATAAAAACAGCAAATGAATACGCGAACTTTCTAACCTCTACTCCTTCCATCATCATTTAAAGCTGCCATGAACAGCATAAAAACAACTATCATTGAAATTTAACACATAACCATATACAAAAATTAGGGAGCACTTTCTGATTAATTATTTGCTTATATCACGTAAACCCTTTAAATTTCCCTCTATATAGAACCTCAAGAGAGTAAACCATGAACAAACCACAACGGGATATTACCCTTCGTTTTCTAGCTGAGCCGCAAGATGTAAATTTTGGCGGAAAAGTCCACGGTGGTGCGGTAATGAAATGGATTGATTTAGCCGCTTATGCTTGCGCGGCAGGTTGGAGTGGACGTTATTGTGTAACGGCTTACGCTGGTGGAATTCGTTTTGTTGCCCCTATCCATGTAGGCAGCTTAGTCGAAGTAGAAGCCAAAGTTATTTACACTGGTAATTCTTCTCTACATATAGCACTAGAAGTTAATGCTTGTGATCCAAAATCATTAAATCGTCGCTTAACGACCCATTGTATTGTCATTATGGTGGCGGTTGATCAAAACGGGCAATCTGAACATGTACCTCAGTGGGTTCCTATAACAGAAG
>DPHE01000029.1:10694-16777 GCA_003521815.1 Colwellia sp. | reverse complement strand
TATTTTTGTTCACATTGATATTGATTTCTTTTTCTAAATCCAGTTTTGCCTTAGGGAAACTGGGTCACCAAATCGTCTGTCAATTAGCTTTTGAAAATTTATCCCTCAGCTAAACAATCTGAAAATATCTACTTTACTTAAGACTATCCCCGAAAAAGCATCAACGCTTAATTAATAATTACAATTATAAAAAGCAAAGACAGTTCAACCACCTTTGCAAATGCCTGTACTTGGGCTGATGCGATCAAACGTTTAGAGAACTTCAAAACCTATAGACCTTGGCATTATATGAATGTGCCGCGTGATCACATAAATATAACAGTCAACGATTGCAGTAAAAATTGTATTCCTCAGGCAATTTTGCAACACCAAAAAACATTAGCTCAAACTAAAAAACAGGCTAATTGGCAACAAGTACAAGCGTTACTTTTTTTAGGTCATTGGCTAGGTGATATTCATCAACCTTTGCATATCAGTTTCTCCGATGATTTAGGTGGCAATAACGTTAAACTTTCCCACTCAACAACTCAATGTAAGAACTTACATTCGTATTGGGATAAATGTATTTTATATAAAGGAAAGAACAGTAAAAAAAAATGGTTAGCGTTATTAACAAAAAAATGGAATCAACATTCGCAGCCAAACTGGCAAGCAGAACAGGTTTGGCAATGGGCTGATGAATCTTTTCAGTTAGCAAAAAGTGCTAGCTTAAACTATTGCCGATTAACCAACCAAGGCAGCTGCCAAAAATTGACAGGTAAAATAAGATTACCTGTCAATTATTTAGATCAACATCAAGTTGTTATAGAGCAAAGATTATTATTAGCCGCCCAGCGCTTAACTAAAATATTAGAAGCAACTTTATAGAGACGATAGATTAATTCGTTTTATGAACAACCCCCCTGTTCGTCACAGGTAGTTAATAATTTATTTTTCACTTCAATCCATTGAGACATATACTTAGTACTTTTATGGTGATGATGGTTCAACATAGAGCCAATAAAATTATGTTGTCTATGTTGTTCTAGATCATCGAGCAACTCACCTATATACTGTGATAAACCCTTAAAGTGTTTAACTTGCTCAAATAATTCTTCTGCGTTGGTTGCGCCTAAATCACTCGCAATTTGCCAATCATTCGCTTGTTGGTATAGTTTAACCGCTGCATCAGCAATCGCTTGCGCCTCATTGGCTACTATTCCCGGCCATGCTAATTGGGTTTGCATCCCTTCAATACCAATATTGGTAGTCACCGAAGGCGTCGCGCATAGCATAGCTTCAGCCAATTTACCTTTGATACCGGCACCAAAACGTAAAGGCGCCAAACAGACTCGCGCTGATTGCATCTCATGTACTGCATCATCAACCCAGCCTTTAACCAAAAAACCTGACTTTACATCATGTAAATCAGTCGCTTTTGGCGGGGGATAAGCGCCACATATCAACAGTTCTGCTTCCGGTAATTGCTGACGAATTAATGGCCAAATTTGTTGTTTTAACCATAATACGCAATCCCAATTAGGTGGGTGACGAAAATTGCCAATAGAAATAAAACCCTGTCGCTGATGATAAGAAGGATTATTTTGTCGACACTGTTCTTGATCAAAAGCAAAGGGCAAGTAATGTAATAAGCTAGCATCGACTTTAAATAAGTCCGTCAACAAGCTAATTTCTACAGGTGAAATCATTAACGTTAGATCACAACGAAAAATTGCCGCTACTTCTCTTTGAGCCAAATCTGAACTTAACAAATCCGCATTTGTCATCGTTCTATTTTGTTTATAAGCCGTATGGCGAGCATTACGTAAGCAAAATAAATCTTCAGTATCTAATATTCTCAAGGCTTGTGGGCATTTTTCACTCACACGCCAACCAAATTGTTCTTCCATCATAAAGCGATCAAACATCACCACATCAGGCTGTAGTTTAGACATAAAAACATCAAAACTTGAGCAATTTAGGTTAATATCAACGCTGTCTACATTAACTTCAGTGAGATTAGCCATATGCTCAGTACGCTGAGCAGTACACGCAAAAGTTATGTCATAATCTTGTTGTTGGAAGCATTGAATTAATTGCAGCATGCGACTACCTGCCGCAGAAGAATTAGGCTCAGGCCAAACCCACCCTATTATTAAAAGTTTTTTCATTACATCTGCACCAAAATACGGTCTATTTAAAAGAAAAGCCACCTACAATACTTTGCAGATGGCTTTTCATAATGCGTTACGTTACGGGTAACTAATTATTAATCACTCGTGTTTATTTCTCTGCAGAAGGTTGTTCACCTACTTGAGGAACTTGCTCTGCTTTTTGAATTTCTAATAATTCAATTTCAAACTGTAATACTGAGTTACCCGGAATACGTGGCGGATTACCCTTTGGGCCGTATGCTAGGTCTGACGGAATAGTAAATTTAAATTTTGAGCCAACAGACATAAGTTGTAAGCCTTCAGTCCAACCTCTGATAACACGATTTAATGGGAATACAGCAGGTTCTCCACGATCGTATGAGCTATCGAACGTATCACCACTTAAGAAAGTACCTTTATAGTGTACTTTTACTGTGTCCGTAGCCACAGGTTTCGCACCTTCACCTTCAGTTAACACTGAGTATTGAATACCTGATTCGGTGACTTGTACACCCTCTTTTGTCGCATTTTCTTTAAGAAATTTCAGACCAAAATCTAAACTTTCTTTTGCTGCTAATACTGAAATTTCTTGTTGCTTCGCTTTCATTGTTGCTTCTAAATTCGTCAACAATGCTTGAACTTCTTCTTTTTCAATCACGGCTTTATCATTAATACTGTCAACAAAACCACGTACAATCAATTCTTTATCTAGCCCTAAACCTAACTTGTCATGCTCATCCAAATTACGTTGCATATAACTACCAATAGAAACACCTAGGCCATAAGCTTGTTTTTGTATTTCTGTGTCTAATACGGGTGCTGTTACCTCTTCTTGTTTGGCGCCTTCTGAACAGCCAGCCACAGCTAATAAAGCAACCGCAACTAAAGTGGGTTTAAATAATTTCATTTATTTCTCCATTACAACATTACAATTGGAGAGTACCCCAATCCATTTATTATTTTAGCTAAACTAAAATAAAGCTAAACAATTTAAAAAACGTCTTATACTAACGAGAAATGATAAAATAAAAAAGTACTAATATGTTACTTCATTTTTCAAAACATAAAAAGCATCTATAATCTGTAATGAACTTCACAGTCAATATGATGCTATCGGGGATCTTTTATCCTAATAACAGCCACTCTGGCGATAGACCAATAACAAGATTTCACCCTCAAAGAAAGGTAGCTTGGCTGTTATCTGAATCAAACATTGCTAATATTGGCGTTAAAAATAATAGTAATTACTTATGGGTATTGATAAATACTAGCTGCGCTTAGGATCTCGCTACAAAAGGCGAGTGGTTGGTTACCCAAAAAAATGTAAATAGACCTATAGGATCCGTTGTTTATACTCTCGAATTTAGCGATAATAGTACGCTAATAACAGAAAGCCCTTCTGGATATGCTAAACTTTGGCATATCCCCCAAACACACTAAACGTTAAAAATAGAATTAAGTAAATGACAAACGAGAATCAAAAAAAAGAAATTGATAGCCTAGAAGATCGCATCAACGCACTGGAGTCTCGCAACATTTTTCAAGATGATGTGATAGAACAACTCAGTGAAGAATTGACTGTGCATCAAACGCAAATTGCAGAACTGAAAGAACAAATTCAATTAGTAGCAAATCGCCTAAAAGATCCCGGTAGCTTATCATCTTATAAAGATGATATAGAGCCACCTCCGCCACACTATTAAGATAAAGATGATGTAGAGCCACCCCCGGCATATCATTAAGATTAAGGTTTAAACACTCCAATAACTTGCTCATGTTGACGAACAACTTCTTCAACTTGAGGCTCGCTTTGTGTCATTTGTTCACCACAACTGACGCAGGTGACTTTCTCTACTTCATCTTCTTTAGTTAACGCCATCGTATCTTGCGCCTTACATTTAGGACAAACGGCACCAGCGATAAATCTTTTTTTACTCTTATTTTTCACAACAACGCTCTCAAAAAGGAAAATAAATACTATTTAAGTTATTTTACCTTGAACTACCCCCTAAGGAAAAGCGACAATAGTCTCGAATTAACTTATTCTTTAGGACATTTTCTTGATCACTGCAACCGACTTAAGCTTAGATAGAGGCGCCAAAAATCTAATCAACGCGTCAAGCTTCACTATTCATCCCAATCATAAAGTAGGTTTAGTCGGCAGTAATGGTTGTGGTAAATCGTCTCTTTTTGCAGCGTTATTAGGAGAGTTGTCTCCTGATGCAGGAAATTTGAGCATGCCAAGCAGCTGGGCAATAGCGACCGTTAAACAAGAAACGCCGTCGCTTGAACAATCGGCGCTTGATTATGTGATGGACGGCGACAAAGAATTTCGCCAGCTTGAGCAACAATTAGAACAAGCTCGAACAAATGACGATGGCAATTTAGAAGCTACATTAATCAATAAAATAGACACAATTAACGGCTACAGCTTACCTGCGCGTGCTGGCGAGTTGTTACACGGTTTAGGTTTTTTACAAAATCAATTAGCTAATCCCGTAAGAGACTTTTCCGGTGGTTGGCGCATGCGCTTAAACTTGGCCCAAGCATTAATAAGCCGCGCTGACTTACTGCTACTTGATGAACCCACCAACCATTTAGATTTAGATGCGGTTATTTGGCTACAACGTTGGCTGAAGCGTTTTACTGGTACCTTGGTACTTATTTCTCATGACAGGGATTTTCTTGATACCGTTATCGGTCAAATTTTACATATTGAACATAAACGAGCCAAACTTTATAGCGGTAATTACACCGCGTTTGAGCGACAACGACGTGAACATTTAGCACAGCAAGATGCGCAATATCAAAAACAACAAAAAGAAGCCGAACATTTAACCGCGTTTGTTGATCGATTCCGTGCAAAAGCCAGCAAAGCCAAACAAGCACAAAGTCGTTTAAAACGCTTAGAAAAATTACCTGATTTAGCACCTGCCCATGTTGATAGTCAATTTACGTTTAGCTTTGAAGAACCAGAAAGCCTGCCTTATCCTTTATTATCGTTAACTGAAAGTCAGTGTGGTTATAACACGGAAACCATTATTCTTAATGAGGTTGGTTTAACCTTAGTGCCCGGCAGTCGCATTGGCTTGTTAGGGCGAAATGGTGCGGGTAAATCAACCTTAATCAAATCTTTAGCGGGTGAAATAGCATTATTAAACGGCGAGCGCTATTGTGCTCAAGAATTACAAATAGGTTATTTTTCACAGCATCAATTAGAGCAACTGCACAGCGGTTCTAGTCCTGTTGATCATATCATTCGCGCTCAACCAACCTTAGGCGAGCCACAAGCACGAAGTTTTTTAGGTAAATTTGGCTTTAGCGGTGATCAAGCATTAGAGTCAGTTAATACCATGTCTGGTGGTGAAAAAGCACGTTTAGTATTAGCACTAATTGTTTTAGAAAAACCACAATTATTACTACTTGACGAACCGACCAACCATCTAGATTTAGAAATGCGCCAAGCCCTAGTCATGGCATTACAAGACTTTGGCGGTGCTATCATATTAATCGCACATGATAGGTTTTTATTAGAATCTTGTGTTGATGAATTCTACCTCGTTGCTAACGGTCAGGTCAGCAACTTTAATGGCGATATCGATGATTATCAGCAGTGGCTTAACGATGACAAAAAACAGACATTCAGCAGCAATAAAGTCATTGTAGATAAAGGGGTAGATAAGAAGCAACTACGCCAACAACAAGCTGAGCTTCGAAAAAAATCTGCGCCGCTACGAAAAGAAGCAGACAAGCTAGAGAAAAAAATTAGCCAATGGCAAGATGAATTAACACAAGTTGAAGCACTGCTTAGTGACAGTGATATTTACCAAGCAGAATGTAAAAGTGAGCTAACCATACAATTAAAGCTGCAAGCGAGTTTAAAGAATAAAGTAGAAGAAAATGAAATGTTATGGTTAGAATTAGCTGAACAAATTGAAGAGATCCAAACAT
>DPHE01000029.1:0-10518 GCA_003521815.1 Colwellia sp. | reverse complement strand
GCTACACTGTAGTTAATACGCTCATTAATCAACACGTACACTTTTAACCTAAAAGATAAATCTATGCCAACTAAAATAGTGTCATTACTTTTTTTATTTCTGAGCGGTTTTTCAACCTTAAGCCAAGGTAACGATCTAGAACTGGGTATTTACGAATTGAATCGTGGTGAATTTCATGCGGCTATTAAACAATTTAGTCCCTTAGTAGCAGAGGGCTACGCGCCGGCTCAGTATCAGATGGCTATCGTTTATCAGCACGGTTATGGTGTTGCTAAAAATGGTATAAAAGCGCTATCGTTATTTGAACTAGCAGCGAAGCAAAATTATTCTGATGCCCAATTTGAACTAGCATTAATTTATAGTGAAGGTAAGTTAGTACCGCAAGACTTAAAAAAAGCTTATGTGTTAACCCGTAAAGCAGCTAAAAAAGGGCTAGCGAGTGCTCAGTTCAATTTAGCCGTGATGTTTGCTAATGGCACAGGCGTAAAACAGGATGATTTTAAAGCCTCACGTTGGTATCAACAAGCTGCTGATCAAAACTATGCTTTAGCACAATACAACTTAGCCTTGTTATACAGCGATGGTAAAGGTGTAGAAAAAAGCACTGAAATGTCACTCGTATGGAACACTATCGCCTCTTGGAATGGTTACCCTCATGCCAATCAAAGTCGCTTATTAGATGAACGACAGCTATCCAAAGCAAAAAAAGACAGTGCTATCGACAAAGCCAATAAAATTTACAAAAACATCAAAGTTCAGGAGAAAATCAAGGCTGAAATGGCGCAAAAAAGAGACTTATATTGATCTACATCACATACTAGTTGGTTTGAACTTCTTATAATATTGTTAACAAAAAATATTAGGAACCTCTCATGAACTTATTAAAGATGTTAGCCAATGATCCCGTTGTTATGTTTGCCTTTGGAGGCATGGCTATTATGATGGGCATATGTGCATATTATGTTTACTATTTTATTAAACATATAAACGAAGACAAAAAATAATTCAATACACTGATTATCTTTCTATCCATTTTATTACCCTTGCGAGACTAAATACTAGGGTTAATATCCCTAACCATAGAGTACATGCAAAGGTAATGTTATATTTTCTAAAATAAATTCAAACACTTAAAGATCAAGTATGAACACACGATTATAAATATATCAAGTGAATAGCTTCATCAAGCGCTTTATCGCACAATCTTTCTTCTCCAATTTTATCATTATAGAACATGTATTCAGTGAGTAAATTCAAACCTGTTTGGTGACTCACTAATACCCATTCCAAAACCATCGCTGCTAAATTCTTTCGTTGTAAGTAAAGACTCATCAGATTTATTCATGGCTCTAACCCATTAAAATCGCAATATGGGTTAGAGCAACATATACCTGATTTTTTAAATAAAGATTATACCCGTTTCATTAATTAGATGATCTGCTTTATACTCAGAAAAAATAGCCAAATACAAGGCATTTATTGTAATAACCAGTTGTTATAATTATTAATGCCGTTAAATAAATAACGAAGTAATTGATTGTTTTAACCCTTAGAAATCATCACAAAATTAGTGAGATTGGTATTAACTAAAGATAATGAGAAATAACAGATGATAATCCCATTAGAACAAATTAACGAAGAGACGCTAACAGCCATCATTGAGGAGTTTATTTTACGTGAAGGAACCGATTATGGTGTAATTGACGCCAGTAAAGCAGATAAAATTGCCCAAGTTAAATTACAATTGCAACAAAGCAGCGCGGTCATAGTCTACTCCGAGCTTTATGAGAGCGTTAATATATTACCGCGAGAGCAGTTCGATAACGAAGAAAAAATACAGAATTAATACACTTAAATTAATAAAGCTTTCGATGTGGTTTAATCACATTTTGCCAAGGAATATTCTGATTACCTAAACTAAGAAAATCAGGGTTGAGCAAGCTTTCTCTTTTATTATATGTCAGTGGATGAAATTCACTGTTTATAATACTACCACCTGCTTGTTCTAAGATACATTGACTAGCACCTGTATCCCATTCGCCAGTAACACCAACACGTAAATAGCAATCAGCGTCACCTTCGGCAATTAAACAATTTTTAAGCGAACAACTGCCTAAAGCAACATAATCAAAATCATATTCATCATTTAAGTATTGTCCCATTAAATGAAGGTGTTGCCGTCTACTAATAGCGACTTTAATGCGACGTTTTTCTTGATAATCAGCTACATGAATTTGATGACTCGATTGGCTTTTTTGTTGTTGAGTACTGCTTGATGAGTTACATTCTTTAAAAGCACCTAAATGCGTTTGAGCGTAATATGTTTGATGATGATCCGGCGCATGAATAACACCAATACTTGGCCAACCGTTTTCAACTAACGCAATGTTAACAGCAAAATCACCACTGCCAATAATAAACTCTCCAGTGCCATCAATGGGATCGAGCAACCAATATTTAGACCAATTTTTACGTTGTGCTAAGGCTACTGTACCTACTTCTTCAGATATAATTGGAATATCGGGCGTTAATGTTCTAAGTTGATCCATCAAAATATCATTGGCGGCATGGTCAGCACTCGTAACCGGGCTTTCATCTTCTTTTAACTCTGCAGTGAAGCTCTTATCTCTATAATACTTCATTACCTCAACACCCGCTTTTTTAGCGCTTTCAAGGGCAATATTTAATAACTGTTCATTACTCATGCTTTATCCTAATTTCGTTGGGAAAAGATGATCAATTAGCAACATTAATGCAGCGATACTGCGTGCCTCTTTAAAATCATGTTGTTGTAATAAGTTTTTATAATCTTTAATTGCCCAAGGCACCACATCTAAGGATTCGGGTTCGTCACCTTCTAGTTCTGCAGCATATAAGCCTCGCGCGATAAAAACATCCATTTTTGCATTAAAAAATGCGGGTGCCATCATCATCTGTGAAAGGGGCATTAGTTGTTCGCTGCCATAAGATATTTCTTCTTTTAACTCTCTATTTGCCGCTTGCTCTGGGCTTTCACCAGGATCGATTAGACCTTTTGGAAAACCAAGTTCATAACTGTGGGTACCCGCACAATATTCTCGCACTAATAACAACGTATTATCATCAAGCATAGGTACTATCATTACCGCACCGTTCCCTGAACTAAGCATACGCTCATACTCACGTTGTTCACCATTGCTAAAGGTTAAATCAAGCTGCTCTATCGTAAACAAACGACTTTTAGCAACTTGTTTTTGACCATTAATTTTGGGTAATTGGTTATTCCCTGCCATAAGCTTTCAAGATTCATTATTAATTCATTTTAATACGGTTATAATGACACGATAAACATCAATTATGGAACCTCTAAATGCTCAATTGGTCAAAAATTTCTACTGTTTTACTCGATATGGATGGAACAATTTTAGATTTACACTTTGATAACCACTTTTGGTTGGAGCACTTTCCTACACGCTACAGTGAGCAGCATGGTATTAGCATTGAAGTGAGTAAGCAAAAGCTCATGGAACGCTATCTCGATCTTTCCGGCACTATTGAGTGGTATTGTTTAGATTATTGGACTGAATTTACCCAAATGCCTATGCCGCTAATAAAACGTGAAGTGCAACATTTAATTCAATTACGTGAAGATGCTGACGAGTTTTTAACAGCATTAAAACAAAGTGGTCGCGAGGTGATTCTAGTAACCAATGCTCACCCTGACGCCCTATCATTAAAAATTGAACGGACTCAATTAGACAAATACTTTGATGTACTTTATTCAACCCATGAATTTGGCGTAGTGAAGGAGTCACAACTTCTGTGGCAAAAATTGCAAGCTAAACAAGGTTTTGATGTAAATAAAACGTTATTTGTTGATGACAGCTTACCAGTGTTAAAATCAGCAAAAAAATATGGTATTAAACATATTTTAGCGGTAGAGAATCCCGACAGTAAAAGACCAGCGAATAGCTTCACTGACTTTACTTCAATTTCTGATTACCGAGAATTAACTAAAGATATTTTAGCAAACCCAATAAAATAGATCCCTAAAAAGACAATCGATAGCGCCCTTGGCTATCTTTACGCCCTAAAAACGGCAGTGCGCTACTTAGCACTGGTGGAAATTTAGCCCCTGGCTTTAAAAAACCATTACCTGAAACACGCCCACCTTGACTTACATAAGCACTAAAAGTTAAGCCTAAATCATTTTTGGATGACAACACCAATACTAAAGCCCCCTCTTCACAGGCGATTTTGGCATTAAAAGTGCCTAGTTTAATCTTTTCTGCTAAAGCAACCACTCCTGCTTTTGACCACGTAACCACTCCATTAGCAGCGATACATTTATTTTTATCTTCTATATCAATGGCAGCATGATATAACATTATTTCTACATCACCTTGTACCGTAACAGGTAAAGGTAAAGTAAGTTGCTGAGCGATTTCATTTGCCTTAATGAATAAACTTAAATTCTCTATTTCAATTTTTCCCTGAGAAAGGGTGATGTCGAATTTACCTTCAGGGCCTGCTAAAAAAGAATCGCCAAAAGTGACGGGCAACATGGGTGCTAACGTCATTAAAGACCAAAAGCTTAACTTCGTTTGAATTTTTTTAAGCACCATTTTATCAACAACGACTTGCTCAATATTTGCATGCCATATACTTCCACTCACGCCTGATATCGAAAGATCTTTAGGCATTGAAAATTGATTAAACACGACAGTCGCAGGTAATGTTGCAACTAAAAATCCAAGGTAAGTCATTAAAAATATAACGCCGATGGCAAACTTCGTCTTCATTTATTTTCTCTACTGTAAATATTTATAATGGGGTAATCTTAATTAAGTGTTGACAGTAAATGACTATTTCCGACCTAATTGCAAGCGACGTACACGTACTTCACCTTGTTTTTCACCTTGGGCTAAGTCGATAGCTTGTACTTGCAAGTTTTCGTTGTTCGCTAAATGTTCAAGCCAAAATAACAACTGTGTAAAAGGAGCGCTATCAAGCCATACTTGCAAGTTCTCCCCTTGAGGTTGCATACGAGTAATCGTTAATTGTTGCTGATTTGCTGTGCGGTTAATAATGCTAGATAAACTACCACTACTTTTTTTGCTACCACCCGTTGATTGAACATTTTGATAACGAGCGGTATTGTCAGTAACCCATGTTAATAAGGCTTGTCGGCTAGCCAATGTTTTTTCTGTTTTCGCTAAGTTCTCATTTAACGGTTGCCATATTAAGCTATAAAGTAAAAACACAGAAATCACAGAACTCATCAATAACACTAATCGTTGCTCACGTATGTTAAGCCCCCGCCACCATGTTTTTATTAAAAATAAGTCCATTATGAGCGCTCCTTACTACTTACTTTGCTTTGCTTACGACTAATACTAAACGAACCCGACACTTGTTTACCCTGGTTCTTTTGCGCACCTTGCTTCACCGTTAAATTAACGCGAGTAAGTGCCGCCTTAAACTGTTCAAAATGTTGATAATCATTCGCAATGGCTTGTAGACGTAACTCTTGTCTTTTACCATCAAATTTTAATGATTCAGGTTTTAGAGCAGGTACCTTAGCAAAAGCTGGCTGCACTTTTGATAGCATAGCTAAAAAACCACTGCTATCACTTGTACCACCTAATTGATCAATTTTTTTATTTAATTGTGACTTTATCGTACTAATACGCACTCTTTTAGTCGCTGGAAAAGTTTTTTTATAACGCGTAATAATTTGCTCTTCTACTTGTGCCTGTTGTGCAGATAATTGCCACAGTTGTGCACTTTTGTAGCCTACATTCAATAATAAAGCGCACATAGCAAAACTCGCAGCCCATAACCACTTAGTTGCCCCGATAGAGCGCTGATCTTTAACGTTAAATTCGCCTTGCAATAAATTAAACGGGCGACGTTGGCAGTGCTGTGCAAACAAGAATAAAGGTAATTCTTCTTCGCTGTTAATAACCGTTATATTACCACTGCAGGATTGTAAGTTTGGGAGTGCAGAATAAGCATTAAGGGTTACAACATTATTCTCTTGCTGTTCATTTGAATGTACTTGGTTTGGAAAAACATGCTCTAGGGAAAATTTCCATGCTTCGCTATCAAGTGTACAACCTTGCCACTCGCCTTGACGCACCACTATTTGGTTGCCTACATGACTTGAAGAGTGTAAAGCAATGGCGCTCCATTGACCTTCTTTATAAGGCATAGCTAACACTTCAGATTGAAGTGTTTTCACTTTAATTTTTGCATTAGCCAACCATGTTAGCCACATTTGCATTTGCACGCGTTCAACGATAGCAACAAAACAATTATTTTCGCCATTTTCAGTAGTCATATCAGCATAGGCAAAAAATAAATCGTCAACATCTTGCGCTAATTCATCTTCTAGCATGTAAGGAACGGCTGCACGCATAGAACGTTGTGACTTAGTAGGCATGGATACACGTTTTAATAGCACATCACTGCCTGGCACAAAAACGTTAACCAAACGCTGCTCTGCTTTAGCCGTTAAATCATGTAACTGCTCCGCACTCGTTAAAATGCCACTAGCAATAATTTCTTGCTCGATAGAATTAAAAACTAACCAAGATATTTCATCTTGAACTCGACTACCTAAGCGTATATATAAAATTTCGGCCATTAATTGTGTCCTATGGTGCGGCTGATCACATTAATATCTTTTTTATTTGTTATTTTTATTACCGAGTTCATAGCAAAAAAACTGTTATTAAAACTGGCACTGGCTTTTAGTGTAAAGTATTCGCTATCAACTACAAACTGCTCTTTGATACGGTCAGTAAGATTTAACTGGGTTACATCACTCAAATTATGAAAATCTTCGATGGTTTCAAAGCCTTCATCTGGTCGAGCAGTTAATATTTGCTCTGCTTCATCTAAAGTAGAATCAAGCAAGGCTTGTAGTAATTCAGGTTGTTCTGCACTCAGAGTATTAATATTTATTTTATGTTGATCACTCGCGGGTATAATACACACGTAAGGTTTGATCGCATTAATAATAGCAGGGGTAAAATGTGTTACAACTCTTAACTCATTAACACTGGCTAAAAAATTATTTGCCGCAAGATATGGAAACTCACGCGAAGCATAATCATCATCTTCGGCGCCACCTGTGCCAGTAATATGACTATCTTCATCTAACCAATCAGTTAACGAGTCAGCCATAGAATCAATTTCAAATTGGCTAACGCCTTCTTCTAGCTGAATATTGCTCAGTAATATTTCAAAAGCCAATCGAGCAGGCACCTTATTATCATTTGCGGCAGCATTATTGTTCGCCCCATTCGTGTTATTAGGTGTGGTTAACGGAGCTCGAAGTGAATTCAAGTTAAGGCAACTTTGTAAATCAATAATCTCACCTGATATTTCACCAAAATCCACTGGATAAGTAGTTTCGCCTTGCGCCCAAACTTGGCCTAAATGAGTCACATCTCCGTCTTTATTAAAAGCAGTTATTAGCACTCTTTTTGCAAAAGCCTCTGCTCCCATAGCGTACCAGTAAGCTTGCTGATTAAAGGTAATATTAGCGCTACGTTGTACTTGTACTTGCATACGAGCAGTCATCTGGCTAGCAATAACGGCACATAAGGCAACAATCAACATGACCGTAATTAGTGCTACGCCCGCTTGTTTATCATACTTTGATAATGAAACGCTCATGGGTTTTTACCTACGACGTTATTATTAATTGTTTTACTTCCCGCAACTAAAAATTGTCGACGGATCACCCCATAATCTTTTGTATTAACTTCAATAGCTATGGCTAACGGTAAAAATTTTTCTGGCCACGTTTCTTGCCACTTTTCATCATTGTAGTATTCAAATTTTAATGCAGACACATTACTTATTAATGGTCTTATTTTCGGTTCTTCCCCAACCACTGCGTCAACAAAATTAAAATGTAGCCGCTCTAGCGTTTCATCAACTAACCGATACGCCACGGCTTGCATATCACTTCGCGGTAATAATAAACCAGGATTTGTCCAACCGTGGCGAACAAAAGCTAGCGCTTGCTCATCAGACACAAAAGTGTTAACTGATGTTTGCAAAAGACCTTCTAACGGAGCTTCGCCATTTATACGTGCGCTCCGGCGAGCTATTTGTATAATATCCCTTTCTAAGATGATAAAAGCTCGCTGTAATTCATTTTGACGTTCACTACGATTTTTCGCCGACTCATCACTGCTCAGAACCGTATCAAAAATAGTAAAACTTGATAAGCTAATAAGAGAGAAAATGGCAATAGCAATTAACACCTCTAATAAGGTAAAACCTTTATGTCCATTACTCGACATTATTTTTCCACCTTAGAAACATAAGTGGTAATACTGCCAATCGCGAGTTCATCGCTTTCTTTTAATCTAATTTCCATCACAATTTGGCGCATATTCTTATCCGTAGTTTTTACTACTTTTTGTTGCCAAAGCCATGCCCTTCCGCCTAATTCAACTTCACCTTTTACATTGTTTTTAGGTGGCCAAGTTTCAACTAAATGCGTTGCCACCAATTGGTTAGATGCAACCCAATTAGCAAACATTTTATCTTCAAGATAACTAATATTTCGTGCATTATTAGTTGCTGCACTTAATAACGCTACGCCCGCTATAGAGAAAACAGCCATCGCGAGCATCACTTCAATTAATGTGAAGCCAAGTGTTTTTTTTGATTGTTTACAATCAATCATCTAACAAAGGCCCTTCTATTGTTAGCGGTATGCTATAAATACCTGTCACACGATAAGCTAGTTCAGATAAATCATCGTACAACGAGGCTTCTTCAGTAAAGTGAAACGTTAGACTAAAAGGGGTTATGTCACCACCGGATAAAATATAAACCTGCGGGAGTAATTTTTTTTCTTTGTCTTTTTCACCTGAATCATGAGAAAGAAACTCTTCATTCTGTTTTGTAAATACTACTGAATCAAAAAGCAGTGGTTCTTCTATGGGGAGATCATCTAACGTGAGCGTTAAGGTGACACCTTCAGGTAGTTCTTGAATAGCTAAGCCATCTTGCGCTGCTATTTCATTCCACTTTGTGCCATCAAATCCTAAGAAACGATAACTGCCTTTATCAATATACAAACCAAGCTCGACATTATTCAATAAACCATAATTAGCAGCACCTTCAAATAATGCAGAAAATTTATAGCTCACTGTTTTCAAGGTATCTTCAGGGCGCTTACCGGAAAAATTAAATTGTACACTAGAGATAATTAACCCTATCAGTGCAATAACAACCAAGACTTCAAGTAAAGTGAAGCCTCTAGCCTTTGTTGTTGATTTTGAGAATAAGGAATAATGGTTCTTCATATATTATCTTTAGCTTTCTTAAGTTTCAGCTAAAAGTAAGCTTCTCCTTTAAGCTGTATGGTTCAATTTAAAGAAAAAAGCACGGAGTTGACGTTAGTCAATGAGTACTATTGCCGCCTAAATTGGACTTTACAGCAACAAGGTGAAAGCTTACTACTGATAATCGCCTAAGTTCCAATTACCGATATCATCTTCGTTGCCTGCTTCACCATCGGGGCCTGATGAAAACACATCCATTTTACCCTGTTCACCGGGATTCAATAAAATATACTCATTACCCCAAGGATCTTTAGGTAAGCGTTTAACATAACCACCGTCGGGAAAACGACGCGGAATAGGCTCTATATCTGTTTGATTTGTTAGCGCCTCTAATCCTTGCTCTGTACTTGGATAGTCATAATTATCTAATTTATACATACTTAAAGAGCTTTCTAGCGCAGTGACATCTTGTACTGTTTTTTGTAATTTAGCTGTATCTTGGCTACCCATTAAGTTTGGCACAACCACACTTAACATCATGCCGATAATGACAATCACTACCATCACTTCTAATAGCGTAAAACCTTGCATTTTTTGTTTATTCATTTCTTTATTCCTAACTTCCTATTAACGTAAACTTATTTACTGTTCTCTACCGCTCCCTTCGACTGCTTCGCGCTCAGGATGAACGGAGTATTGCCGCTTGCCCTGAGCGCGAAGCAGTCGAAGGGTCGAAAGGCTATCCCCCAACAAAGGTATTTAATTTCAAAATTGGCTCTAATATCGCCATTACTATAAATAACACCACTCCAGCCATCACTACCATAAGTGCGGGTTCAAAGGCTTTCAATGAAATATTCATTAATGCCTCAAATTCTTTATCTTGATTATCTGCTGCTCGGCCTAGCATTTGCTCAAGTTCACCACTTTTTTCACCACTGGCAATCATGTGCAACATCATAGGGGGAAATAACTTAGTTTGCTCTAACGACAAACGCAAACTAGTCCCTTCACGCACTTTGTCAGCCGCTAATTTAACTTCCTGCTTAATATATAAATTATCAAGCACTTCCCCTGAAATTTTCATACTTTCCAATAAAGGTACTGCACTCGCCGAAAGTATACTCAACGTACGGGCAAACCGAGCAGTATTGAGACCTTTAGAAATTTTACCGATCATTGGGAGCGTAATCACTCGTCGATGATAAACCATCTTAAATTTTGG
>DPHE01000026.1:7433-37976 GCA_003521815.1 Colwellia sp. | reverse complement strand
GATAAGTAAGCGAGCTTTTTGCGCCACGTCAATACTATCAGCAGTATTTACCACAAGGTCATCAGCGATAAAAGTGTCAAGCAGAGGTAAATCATCACTAAAGTAACTATCAAACTCAATATTATATTTTTTACTGATTTTGTTTTTATCTAAAAATAAGTTACACATTAATTCACGAATAACTTCTCCACGAATAATATCATCTTGTGACAAGCTTACGCCTTTTACTTGTGCATGTTGCTGCGTTTCAATCGCTTGATAATAGGTTTTTAGATCTTTAATATTTTGGCTAAAGCTATTACCGATAGCGCTAATTGATGACACACCAAGACCAAGTAAATCACAACCACCTTTTGTAGTGTAACCTTGGAAATTTCGATGTAAAGTGCCATTGCCTTGAGCTATTGACAGTTCATCATTAGGTTTAGCGAAATGGTCCATGCCAATAAAGTCATAGCCATAAGCACATAACGTTTCGATGGAAAGTTTCATTAATGCAAATTTTTCTTGAGTATTAGGCAACCATTCATCACGCAATTTACGTTGAGCCGCAAACCGACTAGGTATATGCGCATAACTAAAAAGTGAAATTCTATCTACATCCCACTCATGCGCTTTGTCTAATGTTTTGGCAAAATTTTCTAATGTTTGGTGAGGTAAACCATAAATTAAATCAATATTAATCGACTTAAAACCTACCGATTTTGCATGATCGATAAAGTCACCAATAAACTGCGTTGATTGCACACGGTTAATGGCTTCTTGTACTTTTAAATCTAAATCTTGTACGCCCAGGCTTAAACGATTAAAACCGAGTGAAAACAAATGTTCAGCCAAGTTCATTTCAATTTCGCGCGGATCTATTTCAATACTCATTTCTAAATCATCAGAAAAGCTAAACTTGTCTTTCAATAAATTAACTAACGTAGTGATTTGTTTATGCGTTAAAAAACTTGGTGTGCCTCCACCCCAGTGTAATTGTTTTACTGTATATTCTGTAAATAAAGGGGCTTGCAGAGCAATTTCTTGTGCTAAATATTCAAGATAGGTGTCCGCTTTGTCACGATGACGGCTAATAACCTTATTACAACCACAGTAATAACAAAGTGTATGACAAAAAGGTATGTGCACATACAAAGATAATTCACGATTAGGTGAGTCCTTTATTGCTTGCACAAAATCGCGATGCTTAAAGTCATCATGAAACTCTAATGCCGTAGGATATGAAGTATACCTTGGACCACTAGTATTATATTTACTGAGTAATTTAGGATCGAAAAACTGACTCACTTGCATCTTGTTCACACCTTAAGTTCAGGCACTATTTAACTAACGAGTGAACACTATACATAACGAAATTTTAACAATATTGATTAAGCGCAAGTCTTTCCATTTTAATGTCGAAAGGATTATTTGAACGACGAGGCTTATACAGTGTAACGAGGGTAAACTACCTAATCAGCGCATTGAATACAGTTTGTCGCTGCTGGTTGAACTTGTAGCCGTTGCTTTGCAATTTCATCACCGCAAGTTTGGCAAATACCATAACTACCGTTTTCCATGCGTGTAATCGCATTAGATAGATGCTGAATTTCAACTTTGGCTTCAGATTCAAGTGCGTTGAGTACTTCTTCATTTTCACGCTCACCTGCCTGCTCTGCCCAATCAGTATCTCGTCCATTAGCAAAGTCACGATGAATTGCACTAATGCGCTGTTGTAATTCAATAATACGTTTAGTAAATTGTACTTTTAATTGTTCAGTCATAATACAAACCTCAAAATTAAGGAGCTATTCCAGAAGTCTTTCAATTGGAAATCTAACACTTAATTATTGTCTATGTCCGATTAGTGAACACCAGAGTAACAAATTAAGCTATGCCTTTAGTATACTCATTCTTTCAACGGTGTATTGTTGAAGTAGATCAAGTTCGTTCACAATTTCACTGTGTAGTTGCGCTTCTAAGGTCATACGTTGATAATCTTGCTTCATCCGCTGTGTCTTAGCTAACTTCTTTCGACCATCAAGAATAGAAAGATGTTTAATCTCGTTGTATAACTTAAATATAGCCGGGAATTGCAGATCTAGCTCACTACTCATTTTCAACGAAGCCAGTAATACAGATAATCGCCAACAACCTTCACTAAAATCACATTGCTCTTCTTTCATAGCGCGGGTAATAATGTGCACGCTAGCAAGCACTTTATGATCATGCGAGGCAAGCCCTTGTTGACGTATTAATTCAACTTGCTGCTGCAATTTTTTTTGCTTGGTCAGTTGTTGTAATAATTTAGCGGCATAAAAAGATAGAGTAGCGATAATAACTACGGCTAATATAATGGCATAAAACCAGTAATTATCCATTTTAATAAGCCTTATTCAAATTTATCCGAGTCAACGGGTAAAGACGCATTATCCAACTTATCCCATAAGTCTTCTTCTGAGCTAGCATTAACGTTAGTTTTTTCGTCTTCAGGTTCTTCATCCAATTGTTCACTTAATTGTTGATGGCGATCCATTAACTCATTAAAGTAATCAACTTCTTCCTCGGTTAAGGATAGTTCTTGTTCTTGCTTAGCCAAGATAGTCTGTAAACGCTCATCAGCTTCAATATTTTCTAATTCTTGAGCAATATCTACGATTTCTTCAGCAGCGTTTTGTTCTTGCTCTGTATTAACTACACGTATTGCCGCAATAGGATCTTGCTTAGTTTTAACGACTTTAGCTGGTTTTTTCTTGTCCTGAACCGCTGATCCACCTAAATCTATCGGTGTTTTATTACCAATTCGAGGATCTTTATGCTTATCTGACTGTTGATCAAGATTTTTAGTCAACATTGCTTCTTGTTGACGATTACCTGGTTTATTGCCATTTTTTTTACGTAACCTTTTTTCAACACTCGCTAATTCAACTTTACTTAACTTAGGTTTTGCGGTGGGTGCACCACCAGGTTTTCTAGATTTTTTTGTACGAGCCATGAACTTGATACTTTTTGAACGATTAATGACGCTATTTTACGTCATTCACCACTAAAAAGTAATGGCTAGTTTCAAGTTATCAAAGAGACACTACATGTAATGAATAAAATACTTTCTCTTTGAGTAACTTAGGGACTGATCACGCTGGATTACGTAGGCTGAAGTCAGCAATTCATTACACAAATTTGTATAGATGAATTTAGCCATGCTAACCTTAAATTCATCCGTTCATCCTGAGCTTGTCAAAGAGCTTCTGTGCTCTAGAGATTATATTAGATTAACGGTCCCCTTCACTGCTCCCTTCGACTGCTTCGCGCTCAGGGCGAACGGAGACGCTCAGGGTGAATAGTTTATGGTTTGACTCGACATTCCATTCACTAAAACTATTTTGGTATGTACATTAAGCAAGTATCACTGTTTTATCACCATTTAAACAAACTCGTTGCTCAGCATGAATTCTGACCGCGTGACTCAATGCCGTTGCTTCTAAGTCGTGCCCCATATGCACCATTTGCTTAATGGTGAAAGTATGATTTATTGGTTTTACTTCCTGCGCAATAATAGGCCCTTCATCTAAATTAGCGGTTACATAATGTGCCGTTGCACCAATAACTTTGACGCCTCTAGCATGCGCTTGATGATACGGGCGAGCACCTTTAAAGCTAGGTAAAAAAGAATGATGGATATTAATAGCTCGCCCTGATAATTGCTGGCATAAATCATCGGATAAAATTTGCATATAACGTGCTAACACTAATAAATCTGTTTTTGTTTCTTTCATTAACGTTAGTATTTTTGCTTCTTGTTCAGCTTTACTTTCAGCAGTTATAGGAAAATGATGAAAAGGTACACCATGCCAATCAACTAAAGCCTTACAATCTTGATGATTTGACATTACTGCAACAATATTTATAGGCAAAGCACCTGATTTCCACTTAGTTAATAATGACACCAAACAATGGTCATCTTTTGAAACAGCAAGAATCACATTAGGTACATCACTTTGATTACGTAACTTATATTCCATAGATAACGGTTTAGCTAACGCATTTAGCGCTTCAATAAATTCGCTAGCAGAAACGGTTAAATTACGATCATCAAAGGCTATACGAGAAAAAAAGGTTTCAGTATAGGGATCACTATATTGTGATGTTTCGGTAATGAAGGCGCCATGCTCAAATAAACTTTGCGACACCTTTGCTAATACGCCGGTATTATCTGGGCATTGCCAGGTAAGAATATAGTGGTTAGGAGAGGTCATGATATTTTACTAGTACTATAAATAAGAATATAAGCACATCATTGGTTATTTTTATAATTAATTCCAGTGTTTTATGATAACTCACTCGATAGTCGATGTTTATTTTTGATATAAAGCTGCTCTACTTTTTCACGCGCCCAAGGTGTTTTTCTAAGAAATTTCAAACTAGATTTGATACTAGGATCTTTAGTAAAACAATTTATGTTAATTTGTTTCCCTAAAGCTTCAAAACCAAAGTATGCTTCAAGCTCGGTAACTATCGCTTTTAAAGTGATACCATGTAGTGAGTTGTAAGGCTGGTTGTCCATAAAATAATTCTAAACTAAAACAGAGTAATAGGATTATACCAATTAAATTGATTGATGGTTCAAGTTTTAATGAGATCAGATATTATATAAATTGAAGTAATAATTACTCATTTAGAATGACACTCCATATAATAAAAAAAGCACCTTGTCTTCAAAAGTAAGTTAAGAAGAAAGGTACCATTGTCGCATTTAAGATAACGTGCGGTTAGCTTTTAAATAAAATATTCCGCTAACTCATCAGCACCACCAATGTGATTACCATCTATGAAAATTTGTGGAACCGTATCAGCATTAGCAATAGCACGCATCGCTGAAATACTAATATCATCTCCCAAAGTCAGCTCTTCGTATTCTAAGCCTTGTTCCATAAGCAGATTTTTTGCTCTGGCACAATGCGGGCAGCCTGGTTTAGTAAATAAACTAACTTGTGTTGTTTGCACTGCTTCTGGATTAATGTATTGAAGCATAGTGTCAGCATCAGACACTTCAAATGGGTCGCCGGGTAAATCCGGTTCAATAAACATTTTTTCAATAACGCCGTCTTTTACTAACATTGAATAACGCCAGCTACGCTTTCCAAAACCTATCTCATTTTTTTCTACTAATAAGCCCATACCGTCAGTAAATTCACCATTTCCATCAGGAATAAAACTAATGTTCTCAGCTTCTTGAACTGCTGCCCATGCATTCATGACAAAAGTATCATTAACCGAGACACATATAATTTCGTCAACGCCATTAGCCGAAAATTTACTCGCTAATTCATTATAACGTGGTAAATGCGATGATGAGCACGTCGGCGTAAAAGCACCTGGTAAAGAAAAAACTACCACTGTTTTTCCTGTAAAAATCTCCTGAGTATTACGGCTACTCCAATCGTCATTGAGACGAATAGGGAATGTTACTGCCGGAATTTTTTGACCTTCTTTATTCTCAAATTTACTATTGTTTATAGACATGTGATTTCCTTAATCGATAAAGTTTACTGATATTGTTTAGCTGCTACGGAGTCATTATCCATTAAAAAAATAAACATTTAATATGATTTAAATCAAGTGTAGATTATTCATTGATTAATACAAACACCTGAGCTTCAATTAATATACTTTGAGGATAACAACGTTAAAACGAGGTAAGTAGTAACAACTTTTTTATAACATTGATTCGTATTGACTAATGGTTTTACACACTTCTATTTGGTTAGTAGAGTGAAAGATAACATTAGGTTTTTTATTCTCACAATACGATTCAAAAAAGCTTTTCACATTTGCTCTAGACGAGGTGATTTCTTTTAAATACGTTACTTCTTCAGCAGTAAATTTTTTTAACTTTGGTTTTAAGTCAATAAATATTTTATCTGCTTTCAAACGTAATTTAGTATCACTAAATTGTGCAAAACTATCCCATAACCTATTTTTTTGATCGTTATAGAATTTAGTTACTTCAGGCTGAGGATAAAAATGCAAAAATAATGCAGCAGTGACGATTAAGATCAATAAATTTTTCATAAAATCTCGTATATTAGTATGCTCTAATTTATGTTATTCTATTGGGTAACAATAGCATAATACTTTTTTTAAATACCACTTAGCATATTATGTCTTCTAAGGATTTATCGTGAGCGCTAACGAAAAAACATCACCAACCAGTGCAGTTAAAATACCCGTTAAAAATGTAAAAATATACCCTGCAAAAGATAGTCATGAACGCTATAAACCCGGCGATCAAATATATGTACGAAAAAGCCCAGGTTTTTTTCAAAAACTAAGACGGCGCATGAATTTAGTTTATTTTACCTTTTTTGCCATTATCCCTTGGTTACAGTTTAACGGTCATCAAGCCGTGTTATTTGATATTAGCGAACAGCGTTTTACTTTGTGGAATTTAACCTTATGGCCACAAGATTTAACATTATTAGCATGGCTGTTTATATTTGGCGCGTTTCTGTTGTTTTTTGTTACCACCTTTTTAGGTCGTGTCTGGTGTGGTTACATGTGCCCACAAACGGTATGGACCTTTATTTTTATTTGGTTTGAGGAAAAAATAGAAGGCTCGGCTAATCAGCGTAAAAAGCTAAATCAACAGAAAATGAATGGCAAGAAGTTATGGAAAAAAACACTTAAGCATTCCGTTTGGTTACTTTTTTCATTATTTACTGCGATGACTTTTGCTGGATACTTTTCGCCTATGGGTGAACTATTTGTCAATATATTCACCTTAAATACCTCGGTAACTATGGCGATAATTTTAGCCTTTTTTACTTTTGCCACCTATGGTAACGCAGGCTGGATGCGGGAAATTGTCTGTTTACATATGTGTCCTTATGCACGTTTTCAATCAGCCATGTTTGATAAAGACACATTAACAGTTTCCTATGATACTAACCGAGGTGAAAATCGTGGTGGTCGTAGTCGTAAACAAGACCCTAAAGCCATGAACCTAGGCGATTGTATAGATTGTAATTTATGTGTTGAAGTCTGCCCTACCGGTATAGATATTAGAAACGGCTTGCAATACGAATGTATTAATTGTGGCGCTTGTGCAGATGCCTGCGATGGTGTAATGACCAAAATGAAGTATGATAAAGGCTTAATTCGCTACACAACTGAGCATGAACTGGAAGGGAAAAAGGTCCATTTTGTTCGCGCTAAATTAATTGGCTATGCTGTCGTATTAATGATGATGAGTACTATGTTGGTATTAGAAATTGTTAATCGAGTCCCTCTATCATTAGACATTATTCGTGATAGAACAGAACTCTCGAAAGAAAAATTTAATGGGGATATTGAAAACGTATATACCTTAAAAATTCTAAACATGTCGCAAACTGATAATACTTATAAGTTATCAATAAAAGGCTTAGAAAATCCTCAATGGCATGGCAAACAAGAAGTACTTGTAAAGGCAGCAATGGTATATACTTTACCCATTAGTATTTCGGTTGATCCCTATGAACTCAAAGGTTGGATAACTGATATTACTTTTAATATTGAGCAAATATCTCCACAAGATGATGTAAGCATTGAACATGAAAGCCGTTTTTTCAATAAAAATTAAGTGAACCCTAATGGCACAATTTGATTTTAAGTCGTTATCACCTGACACCATTATTGACGGTTTAGAAAGCGCCGGCTTTACTGTTGATAGTGGTTTATTAGCACTGAACAGTTATGAAAATCGTGTGTATCAATTTCATGATGAAAACCTAACTAAATATGTCACTAAATTTTATCGCCCACAACGCTGGAAATTGGCAGAAATTCAGGAAGAGCATGATTTTTCCTTTGAACTTGATGAACGTGACTTACCCATAGTCGCCCCATTAAAAATTGATGGTAAAAGTTTATTTGAACATCAAGGTTATCATTTTGCGGTATTTCCATGTCGCGGTGGTCGCATATTTGAAGTGGACAACTTAGATCAACTTGAATGGATGGGACGCTTTATTGGTCGTATCCACGCGGTATCTTCATTAGAAACATTTCAACACAGACCAAGTTTTAACGTCGATGAAATGCTTTACCAAGCACGTAATATTATTAGCGAAAGCGGTTTTGTTCCTAAGGCATTACAAAGCCCGTTTTTTACTATTTTAGAACAAGTTATTGAAATAGCAACTAAACAATACAAACCTGAAAACCAAATACGTTTACATGGTGATTGTCACGCCGGTAATATATTATGGAGAGATGAAGGACCACACTTTGTTGATTTAGATGATTGTCGTACTGGGCCTGCAATCCAAGACTTATGGATGATGCTTTCCGGCGATAGACAACAACAATTGTTACAAATTGACACCCTATTAATGGGCTATGAAGAGTTTTTTTCATTTGAATCTAAGCAACTTCTTTTGATAGAATCATTACGAACCATGCGCGTAGTTAATTATATGGCTTGGTTGTGTAAGCGTTGGCAAGACCCCGCCTTTCCTCATAATTTCCCTTGGTTTAACACCGAGAAATATTGGGAAGAGCAAATATTAATGCTAAAAGAACAAATGTTTGCCTTACAACGACAACCATTGAGCTTATTACCCATATAGTACTTTGTTAGCATAAATTTCAACCTACAGGTGTTTTTCTGTAAGTAATACATCGAGATAAAATTTAATCACTTAGGAAAATAAGAATGAAAAAAATGCAGCAATTATTAATGGTATTGTTAATGCCACTTTTCGCTTTATCAATCACCACTTATGCAGAAAAATATACTGAAGGAAAACAATTCACTAAAGTAAATGAAACCGTTTCGGCTAAAGCTGAAGTACGAGAGTATTTTTCATTTTACTGTCCGCACTGCCTACGCTTCGAACCTTTTATGGAAACTATTAAAAAAAGCTTACCTGAAGGCGTAAAGTTTGAGCGTAATCATGTTGACTTTCTACGTGCCGCATCACCCAAAATACAAGCCATGTTAACTAAATCAGTTGTTGTTGCTGAACAATTAGATATGGAGAATAAACTAGTTGGTGCGGTATTTAACTATATTCAAATACAACGAGCGGTTATTACTTCAGAAAAAGATATCCATAATATTTTTGTTTTGAATGGCGCTGACGGTGAGAAATTTGATAAGTTAATGAAAAGCTTTAGCGTTAACAGTAAAGCTAAATCATTGAAAAAGAATCAAGATATAATGTCTAAAAAAGGTGCTTTGAAAGGCGTACCAGCCATTATTGTTAATGGTAAATATCGTGTTAATTCACAAGAGCTAGATAAAAACAATTTTGAGCAAGATTACCAAAATTTAATTACGTATTTATTAACGCTAAAGTAATCAGACCGCAAGCAAAGGTGACCGAAATATATACGGTCACCTTTGCTTGCACCTAATACACCACACTAACCACTTATTTTTCAAGTAAACTTTTCAGCAGCTTATTTTTTGCTTTTGAGAATTCTTCCATTGTTAAAAAACCTTTTTGTTTCAAATTCACCAGTTTGTCTAACGCATTAACTAATTCTGTATCAATAGTACTGCTCTGATGAACTTGGGTATGCACTCCACTACTTTCTTCACCAGCTAAATCAGCTGAATGTATATTTTTATTTACCACGTTCAACTTTAAGGGGGACACATCGGTCGCTAATAGTGGGCTAACATTATCCATTTGATGAGTTACTCGTCTAATGTCTGCCGCCTGATTATGTAATGAGGTTTTGTGATTTTTAGTCGATTTACTCTCTGTCTTTTCTTTCGGTAATACTATTGATTCTACTTTTCTTTTATCGGTATTATCAGGATTAACTTTCTCCCCGATAAACCAACACCAGTCAATTAACTCATTAATCACCTTAACATAAGATTGTTTGCTTATACGGTTACTGCCCTTACGCATATATAAGCACACTGTATAGCTATGCTTTTGCTTATCTGTCAGTAGTAAACTGATTTGCCTCATCTTGCCATCAACCATTTTATCTATTTTCTCATTAACAAAAATAGTCCGTAAATCTTGTTCCTTATCATGATTAAAACCATGACCAATCTGGGCGTTAACAACACAAACACTATGCTCATTAAGTTTAATTTCACTACGGACAATATCAACAATATCAATAATCGTCTTAGCATTATGTTGATGCCTGTAATACAAACCTATTTGCTGGCGTGAATCACTTAATTCAAAAGAAGAAAACTGTTGCCTCACTATTGATTTAACTGAATGGCCATTACGCTTAAACCAATAATAAATAGCGCCAACTAACGCGAATATAAGGAGTAGTATAAAAACACTATTCTCAGATGACTTTTTTTTATTGGTGTTATTTTCACCACTGTCTACAACACTATTTTTGTTCACCAACGCGTATTGCGTTAAACGAAATAAAACACTAATGGTTTTTTCTAACAAGAATATCTCACCAGAGTCATTACTGCTTAAGATTATTTGACTATTCATTGGTAATTGCGGTGAAGTAATTTTCCATTCTACTTGTGGTTTTTTCTCCTTTCTAATTTTTATATTATCCGAAAAATTAAAATCTAAGGAATCTATAAACCAGTGTTGCTCTTTTTGGCGTAACAATAATAATTTAGAACGCAACAAAGGCAACTGACGTCCTTCGTACATCAACATATCATGGACAGCGTCATCACTTTGATAAAGTACCTGTTTGCTCGTAGAATCCCGCCAATCATTTTGACCATTAATTAAGGACAGTAAATATTTATTGTCATACTGATGTGAAACTAAAATATACTCACTATGTTTTTTTGGCCAAATAAACTGTTCAATGTTCTGCCCACCCAATAAATAAATGGCATTATTAATTTTACTGTTTTTCATATAAGGGTTGTTATTAGGTACCCTAAAGCTACGCAAACCAAATTGAGCCGGATCTATCCGTAAGATAACTCCTGAGTACAGGGGCTCTGGCCATTTTTTTCCTCCATTTAACGCAACATAAAGTAAACCAAAATGATCATTCCATGATTTAACATATGGGCTAAATGACAGTTGCTTAATAACCATTGCATTATCGGGTACGCCAATTCGCAACACTTCTCTTTTGGTATTAATATTTACCTTTTGATGATTAACCGCGTTAAATTGCCACTCAGTGATTACGTCATCAAAACTAAGCTGTAGATCATCACCTCGCTCTTGTAGGCGTTTAGTTTTACTGCTTTTATTAATAGTTTCTATATGAGCGGTATAAAAAGTGCCGTAACCGTCCTGATCTCGTAAAGAGAAATTAGGGTGTAATGCAATAGCCGTTAATTTAAAGAATGATGAACGGGTTGGCTGCAAAACACTCATATCTAAAATCGCTTTAGGATTAATCTCATCGTCATCAATTAGGTAAATTTGTCCTGACTCTCTAATAATAAAGTGTTGACGTTTATTACTCGGATTAGCAATCAATTGTTGCCAATTAGGTTGAGAGATTAACCGATGGTCTAATTGTGCTATCTTAGTTAGCTGGTAACTATCTTCAGCACTATAAGCCGCAAAAGGCAGAAAAGTAACAAAACCAATAACAAATACAAAAGCGCGGGTGATAAAGTGATTAGATTCACCTAAATACCGTTTAAATTTCATTCAGATCTCTTAGTAAAGTGCTCATTATCATAGTAGTTTAATCCCCCAAATAAACCACATGATTTTATAAAATAAATACTATTTGATGATTTTCAACCCCAAAGCGATATTTATAAATAGACAAACGTGTTAACTTTTAAAGCAATGTAATATTTTAGCATCAATAAATTGTGTCTTATTCGCCGAGCTCAAATAACTCAACTTACCTTCAACCATCACACTATCGCCAACTAAGGCATGTTCTACTAAATATTGTGCTTGTTTACCCCAAACATGTAACTCCCGTTCAATTAAAATATTTTGCCAGCATTGCTTAACAATAGAATAAATTTGCTGATTAATAGTAATATTTACCTGCGCCAAACTTTTATTATTTTGTGTTTTAATTAACTGCGGAGTGGAGGCGATTTGACCACCACAATAAATTTGATTAACCGTTTGGGTGTAACCTTTCTTAAATTTTTGAATGTAAGTGGCATGTATCATTGCAGAATGACTTTTGACTTCATTAGTACTTGGTTTTATCTTACTCAGGTAGCCCTGCACCATAATGATATCACCTTTGTTTGCCGTCAAAAGTGATTGTTCTACTAAATCACCTTCGACTTTAATAGGGTGATAACTAGTCCATTCTTTATATTGATTACTTTTCTTATCTAACCATTTAGTACTGGTTGCTAGCATAATTTCAGTTACTGCTGAAACAGGGTTGGTTCTGTATCGAATATCAGGTTTAGCAACTAAATTACCTAATAAAATTACCGTACATAATTGCTGATTTGGAACAGATGTCTTTATTTGATGCATAATAAAATGGCTCTTATGGGCTTTTTGGGGGTAAATTTATAACTAAAATAATATTTATTTATTTATTTATTTATTTATTTTTAAGCTTACACTCAAGTGAGTTTAATAACATGATTTATCTGAGTATTTATACCCGTATATACAGATACCTACGGGTTATGACTTTATCGGCCATAAGCGTTTGAGTATCTGACATGAAACAGAGAGTACATGGCAAGTCAAAAACATTAACCCATGCCTCATTACCTTTAACGGGTTAATGTTGTATAAAAATATTTAATAGACCCTGCTTTTATAGAAATTATAGATCAAAAGTGTCATTTATTAGGACCGGACCACATGTTTTAACAGAAAAATAGTAACATTAACCGCTGGTGAACTTGAAATCCCTAAATTTGTTCCATAAAGGCAGTTTTAAAATAACTTACGACGTACTATACTAGGTGCACCGGAGTGAAAAATTAAATATGAAAAACGAATAAATTGTTGGTTATTCAAATGTTGCTCATACCAGTCTCCGTCACTTTTATACGTGCAAAGCGACCTCGTTACACAACGCGCCTGTCATATAAATTTGGCCTGATAAGTTTTTTATTATTAAACGTTACAAAACTCGTAGATTTATTTTAAGCATGTTAAGTTATCTACACACGATAAGACAGTGCAATTTTGCGCCCAAAACGATTGAGGTAAATATATGGAAGATGTAGTAATCGTCGCAGCCGGAAGAACGGCAATTGGTAATTTCAGTGGTTCTTTAGCGAAAGTACCTGCAGATGTTCTTGGTACAACCGTTATTAAAGGCTTGTTAGCAAAAACTGGCGTTGCGCCAGAGCAAGTTGATGAAGTGATTTTAGGTCAAGTATTAACCGCCGGTATGGGACAAAACCCAGCACGTAAAGCCTCAGTTAATGCTGGTTTACCTCATACAACACCAGCAATGGGTATTAGTAAAGTGTGTGGTTCTGGTTTAAAAGCTCTTCATTTAGCAGCCCAATCAATTGCATGTGGTGACGCTGATATCGTTATTGCCGGTGGTCAAGAAAGCATGAGTCAATCAGCTCACGTTTTACCTGGCAGTCGCAATGGCGTAAAAATGGGTGACTGGAAAGCGGTAGACACTATGCTTAGCGATGGTCTTACCGATGCATTCGAAGGCTACCACATGGGCATAACCACTGAGAATATTGCGGCTAAATATGATATTTCTCGTGAAGAACAAGATGCATTTGCTGCGGCTTCACAAAATAAAGCAGAAGCGGCTCAAAAATCTGGACGTTTTAATGATGAAATCATCCCAGTTGTTATTCCACAACGTCGTGGTGACGATGTTGTTTTCGATACAGATGAATTCCCTAAGTATGGTGTTACCGCTGAAGGCTTAGCAAAACTTCGTCCGGCATTTAAAAGAGATGGAACGGTAACTGCGGGTACTTCATCTGGTATTAATGATGGTGCTGCTGGTGTAATCATGATGAGTGCAGCTAAAGCAGCTGAACTTGGTCTTGAAGTTCTAGTAAAAATCAAAGCTTATGCTAATTCTGGTGTAGATCCTTCTATTATGGGCACAGGTCCTATTCCTGCTGTTCAACGTTGCCTAAAAAAAGCAGGCTGGACAGTTGATGATCTTGACTTAATTGAAGCAAATGAAGCCTTTGCAGCACAAGCAATTTCAGTGAATCGCGATTTAGGTTGGGATACAAGCAAAGTAAATGTTAATGGTGGCGCAATTGCACTTGGTCATCCAATTGGCGCATCTGGTGCACGTGTTCTTGTGACTTTAGTTCACGAAATGATTAAACGTGATGCTAAAAAAGGTATCGCTACTTTGTGTATTGGTGGTGGTATGGGTGTTGCTTTAGCGGTAGAACGTTAAGTTTTGATATCTCAGTATATTCTCAAGGCCAATCTTTCACTAGATTGGCCTTTTTTGTATCATCAAAATTGCATTTTACTCCAACATTAATAGCTGACTGAGACTTTTATTTGAGGGGAGCTATAGACTAAAGCGGCATATCAAATTTAATTTGAGGGGCATATGGTTGGTATTGAGATAAATGATAGCAACCCTAAGCTTAACTGAAGTTAAGAAAAACTAAAATGGAAGATAAATATGTCAAAACGTGAAGTTGTATTTTTAAGTGGTGTACGCTCTGCAATTGCAGATTTTGGTGGTTCATTAAAAGGAATTGCACCAACAGATCTTGCTGGTCAAATAGTTGCAGAAGCGGTTAAACGCTCGGGTGCAAATAGTGAAGATTTTGACCATTGTGTTGTTGGTAACGTAGTTCATACTGACCGTCGTGATATGTATATGAGTAGAGCTGCTGCTTTAAATGGAGGATTACCAGAGTCAACTCCGGCTTTAACAGTAAACCGTTTATGTGGTTCAGGCTTACAAGCCATTATTTCTGCAGCACAGTTAGTGTTACTTGACGATTGTGACTTAGTAGTAGCGGGTGGTGCTGAATCGATGACACGTGCTCCTTATTGGAGTCCAACAGCACGTTTTGGTAGCAAAATGGGTGATACACAGCTCGTTGACCCTATGGTTGGCGCGTTAACATGTCCAATTACTAATACTCATATGGGTATTACTGCAGAAAATGTTGCAGAAAAATGGGGAATAACTCGCGAAGAACAAGATGAAGCCGCTGTAGAGTCACACAATAGAGCACAGCGTGCAACTGAAGAAGGTCGTTTCACTGATCAAATCGTACCAGTAGAGTTAAAATCTCGTAAAGGCGTAGTTCAGTACACTACCGACGAACATGTGCGTTTTGATTGTACTAGTGCTGATATGGCAAAACTTCGCCCAGCATTTAAAAAAGATGGTTCAGTAACTGCTGGTAACGCTTCAGGTATCAATGATGCTGCCGCTATGGTTGTTATGGCCGATAGTGAGTATGCCAAAGCAAATGGATTAAAGCCTATTGCTAAATTAGTCGGTTATTCTTTTGCTGGTGTTGCACCAGAAATTATGGGTATCGGACCTACACCTGCTGTACATAAATTACTTGAAAAAACAGGTATTAATAAAGATGACATCGACGTATGGGAAGTTAATGAAGCTTTCGCCTCTCAAGCATTAGCTGTTTGTCGCGATCTAGAATTAGATATGGAAAAAGTTAACTCTAATGGTTCAGGCATTTCTTTAGGTCACCCAATTGGCGCAACAGGTGCTTTAATTACTGTTAAAGCAATTCATGAACTACAACGTGTTCAGGGTAAATACGCTGTTATTACTATGTGTATTGGTGGCGGTCAAGGTATCGCTGCTTTAATTGAGCGTGTATAAACGATAATAAATACCTATTAAAATTACTTTTTATGTGATTTTAGATAAAACCGAAAAAGCGATCTTATTAGATCGCTTTTTTATTTAACACTAACCTACCATATAAGTACCTGTACCAAACGCAATATGCTCACCAAGCTCATTATGCATTTCCATCCGAGCAACTGCCACTTTACTGCCACTACGAATAATGTGTGCGGTTACGATAAATTCTTCACCTCTACCGGGACGCAAATAGTCGGTACGTAAATCAATAGTGCTAAGTTTACTCAAACTTCGCTGTAGTGTCTCTGGAGTCATATCTGTTAACTGCTCAATAATATTTGCAGCGGCAACGGCTCCTCCGGCTAAATCAAGAGCAGAAGCAGTAACCCCCCCATGCAAAATTTTTTGTGTCGGATTACCTATAAGTTTATCTTGCCAATCAAATCTCACCTCTGATTTTTGAGGATTAAATTTTGTTATTTTAAATCCAAGCAACTCATTAAATGGCATATTATTATTCCAATGATTGATCACTTGCTGAAACATGGCTTCTTTATTCATTCAACTATCTCTGGTCTGATATGTAATTATTCTACAGTAGCATTATTCAGGTCAAATAGAATAAAAAAATCATCACGCTAGTGGCAAGTCTAAGGTAAAATAACATTTTGATAACTGATTGAAGATAAACCTGTTGAATTCAGCTACAACCACTTTAACCCCGAATGATAATAAAGCCTTATTGCTTGACACTTTAAAGCATTATTTTGGTTATGACAGCTTCCGCTCTGGTCAGATTGAGATCATAACAAACGTAATGCAAGGAGGAGACTCTTTGGTGTTAATGCCCACTGGTGGAGGAAAATCTTTATGTTATCAATTACCTGCAGTACTGCTGCCAGGTATTACTATTGTGGTATCACCACTCATTTCTTTAATGAAAGATCAAGTTGATAGTTTAACCCGCCAGGGTATTTCCGCTGCATTTATCAATTCATCTTTAGACGCTGAGACTATTAAAGATATTTTTACTAAGCTATCACAGGGCGAAATTAAACTATTGTATGTCGCTCCAGAGCGTTTAACTAATCATTATTTTTTACAAAGTTTAAGCGAACTATCTTTAAGTTTATTTGCTATAGATGAAGCGCATTGTATCTCTCAGTGGGGTCATGACTTCCGTCCAGCTTATACTCAATTACACTATTTAAAGCAGTATTTTCCGCAAGTACCGGTGATGGCATTAACCGCTACAGCCGATGTAACAACACGCAAAGACATTCTTACTCAATTAGCACTTAACAACCCTTATATTCAATTAGATAGCTTTGATAGGGCTAATATACGCTTTACCTTGGCTCCAAAATACGACGGGGAGAAGCAAGTCTTAGGTTACGTGCGCAAACAAGGTGATGATTCTGGCATTATTTATTGTAATAGTCGTTGGCAAGTAGAAAAACTGACCAAATATCTAGCCGCTTGCGGCATTAACTGCGCGGCTTATCATGCTGGTTTAGAAAATGATATTCGCGCTATCGTGCAAGAAGGCTTTACCAAAGATAATGTTCAAATTGTCATCGCTACCGTAGCTTTTGGGTTAGGAATTAACAAGCCTAATGTTCGCTATGTCATCCACTTTGAACCGCCTAGAACATTAGAGTCTTATTATCAAGAAATAGGCAGAGCGGGTCGTGACGGCTTACCTGCTGAAGCTTTATTTTTAGTTGCTGATAAAGATGTTGAGCGCATTAAAAAACGTATAAGCGAAGGGGATAACCCACAACGAGTAAACGTTGAAATGCAACGGTTTGCTGCGATGAGTGCTTTTATAGATGCCCAGACCTGTCGACGACAAGTCGTACTGAACTATTTTGCAGAATATACTGAACAACGCTGCGGTAACTGCGATATTTGCTTAGATCCTCCCAGCCAATTTGATGCAACAGAAGCGGCACAAAAAGTGTTATCTTGCGTTTTTCGTATTAAACAACAAGGTGATATTAACCATGTGATTGATGTTTTACGTGGTGAGAAGACGGCTAAAGTGTCTCAACAAGATCATGATAAGGTATCTACATTTGGTATTGGTAGTGGCAAAACGCCTGGGTATTGGTTTGCTATCATAGGACAACTCATTCATTTAGGCTACTTACAACAAGATATTGAACAGCAATCAACTCTTTGTTTAACAACGGCTTCTATAAGTGTACTTACAGCCACAGAGCCTTTAATGTTAGCTAGCCCGCGCTTACAAAAAGCCAGTTATTGGCAAAATAAAAACCAGCAAAAAACCTACGACAGGGTTTTATTTGCCAAATTAAGAGAACTGCGTAAAAGTATTGCCGATGGTGAAGATATTGCGCCATTTATTGTTTTTAATGATGCGACTCTCTCAGAGCTAGCTCGAGTATTACCACAAACTTCACAGCAAATGTTAGCTATTAGTGGTATTGGCGATGTAAAGCTATCCCGTTATGGACAACCTTTTTTACAGCTAATAAAACAACATATTAAAAACTAAAAAAGCGCCAAATGGCGCTTTTTAAATTCATTACTAATAACTAGTAAATTATGTCAGCTATTACTTTAAATTAGCGTAATAAGCAGCTAAATCAGCCATATCAGTGTCACTTAAGCTAGCAACCATACCTTTCATAGTGGCATTATTACGCATGCCTGATTTAAAATCTTTGAGTTGCTTGACAAGGTAAGCTTCTTTTTGACCTGCAAGATTAGGGTAACTTGGAATAGCAGAAATACCTGCCGCGCCGTGACATGCACCACACATCATTGACTTTCCTTTACCAGCAGCAGCATCTCCAGCGAAAACAGGAGATGCCATCAATACGGTTGCAGCAACTGCAAGAGTAAGTTTTTTCATAGTATTTGTCTCTCTCTTTGTCTATCAGAACTATTCATTGTTAAATACACTAACATCCAGTATAAATAAAATAATTTCTGCTGTCGTGGTTTTTTTGATTTAATACAATAATTAAGATCAAATATTGAACATTTAGCTTTGATATATTGTCTATTTTTAATAACTTGACACTATTTAAACTAACCTTTCTAAATATTGGAATATAAATGCCTACTATAACAATACAATCAATTAACCTAGTTAATAATCGCATCACAGTACTTTTTGATCAACCTTGGTTTCAAGAGGATATAACTACACTACGTCAATTGTTGTTCCATAATGTTTCAAATTTATGTATTAAAGAAATTATTATTGGCGCTGACCTAGAAAACATTCGTTTTCACTGGCTAGAAACAGAGTTTATTATAAACTTTGATTACTACAGCCAGTCATGTTGGTTTGATACTCAAGACCCTCACAGTTTAGCTGAAACACCCGCTTTATTTAATTTACTAACTCAAAATAACGAACGTTATGTTTGATAAAACACTTATCAGCCAGTGCTGCAACTCAAAATAAAGCATTATGCGCAATCATCTTTCTATACCGATACATTGTCGTAAAAGATATAAGTGAATTACGTTACTCATAGCGGTTAACTAGAGACTGAATGCTTCCAGTCAAATCCACTGGGGTGTTGAAATACTCGTATGTCAAAGTGTGGGGCTATGGCAAAAAGATGATCAAATATATCTGCTTGTATCGCTTCATATGCGATCCAATCTGTTGTATTGGCAAAACAATAGATCTCTAAAGGTAAGCCACTCGCAGTAGCCGGTAATTGTCGCACCATGCAAGTTAAATCATTACGTATATGATTATTTTGATTTAAATACATTTCAATATACGCACGAAAAGTACCAATATTTGTCAATTGACGCATATTAATTTTGGTTAATGCTTCATCCTGAACAAAACTCGAATCAAGTGATTCATTATCTACAGCAAGTTGAAGTTTTTTATCTGTTAAATAGCTTTTTAATAAATTGGTATTCACTAAAAAGTCTATTTTTTCCAAACTATAAAAATCGATACTGGCAATATCAACAATTAAGGTACGTTTAATGCGTCTTGCTCCGGTATGATACATATTACGCCAGTTTTTAAAAGAATCACTGATCAATGCATAAGTAGGGATTGTGGTAATAGTTTTATCAAAATTTTCTACCTTAACAGTACTTAAGCCAATTTCAATTACATCACCATCAGCACCATACTTTGGTAATTCAATCCAATCTCCAGCAATGACCATTTTGTTAGCTGAAATTTGAATGCTAGCAACTAAACCTTTGATTGTATCTTGAAAAATCAACAATAAAACAGCAGTCAGTGCCCCTAAACCACTGAGTAAATATACCGGAGAACGGTCAATGATAAGCGCAACGACAATAATAGCCGTTACTAAATAAACAACTAACTTAATCACTTGAATAATAGAGTTTAGAGGAAGGTAACGCTGCTTGGCACTTTCACGGTAAACACTCTGGCTCACATTAAGTACAGCACTAATAGATTGCGCTATTTGAAAAGCTAATAATACCTTAGTAACAAGAACTAGCATACTAGCGAGTAAAACACCCGGAGGTAAAACTAATGGAGTTAAAAATAAGACTAGGATAAAGGGTAGTAATAACGTTAATCGACTTAATACTTTATATTCAATTAAGGCATTATCCCATGTGTTTTTGGTTTTTAATATAAGTTTGGTCACAACCTTAAGTAGGTAGTTTTTAGCTAAATAATAACTAATGGCTGAAATAAACAAGATGAGGAATAAACCAATACTCATAGCACTTGTTTCAATATAACTAGAATTTATGCCCTGATCTAACAACCATGTTTTTATTAGCTCATTCATTTACTGTCCTTTTAACTTTCTTTGTCAGTTGATTTTTGTATCATGCGATCGAGCCTAACATCTTTATCATGCCAAAATTGTGTTAACCATTTTTGAAAATATATTTTAAAGTTTCGATCGTTAAAATAATCTCCTGTTAATTCCTTTGTAATTTCCGTGGTATGTACTTCCATATACACTGTTTTAACACGACCATATAGAAAATCAACAAACGTTGGAATGCCATTAGGATAATGTATGGTGATATCCACAATAGTGTTTAAATTTTCTCCCATTGCATCAAGCACAAAAGCGATACCACCCGCTTTAGGTTTAAGTAAATGATTAAATGGTGAGTTTTGCTTGTCATACTTTGCTTGGGTATAACGCGTACCTTCAATAAAACTCATTACACTGACCGGTTTATGTTTAAACTTAGCACAGGCTTTACGCGTAGTGTCTAAATCTTTACCTTTTAGATGAGGGTTGTTTTTTAAGAATGATTGGCTATAACGTTTCATAAAAGGGAAATCTAACGCCCACCAAGCCAAACCTAAAATAGGAATATAAATTAGCTCCATTTTTAAAAAAAATTTTAAAAATGGAATTTGACCATGTAAAGCACGCTGTAGTACCACAATATCAACCCAACTTTGATGATTTGCTAAGACTAAATACCAATCTTTTCTATTTAACGCTTCTAATCCTGTGATCTGAATTTCAAACTGTGTAAATAACTTCTGATTGAGCGTGTTCATTGCAACCCAGCTAGTGGCCATTAAATCTAATAGATAACTAAAGATTTTCTGAGAACGCTTTATTGGTATAAGTGCCTTAAGCAAAGAAAAGACTAAAATAGGCAGTAACCAAAAAATAGTATTCAGGGTATATAGTGTCAGTGACAAAAAACCAATGAGTTTAGCTGGAAGAAAATTAAACATAAATAATTTTTAACGACAATGGCAATAATAACCTTATTTAATCATGCTTTAAGTTGAGACTCAAACTACTTCATTTAAGTAAGTTCACTATTCTTTAGATAACTATGCAATAAAGCTATTTAAAAGCAGAATTTTGTCTACCGCTCTAGCCTGTTAAGTCAACAGTTTAGTTGTAATTAGTGCTGCAATACCGCATGCTAACTACACTCGACTCATATCAAGATTGGGTTTCATCCATATTGATGAGAGCTTGAGTATATAAGTAGCATAACAGGAGTAATAATGAATTTTAATCGAGCTGTAATCAAAGTGGGTAGCGCCTTAGTTGCACCAACCCAAGAAGGTTGTAGCGGAAAATATACCTTAGCCATCGCCCAGTTTATTACTAAGTGCCAACAGCAAGGTAAAGAAGTAATTTTAGTTTCTTCCGGTGGTGTTGCCGCTGGTCGTAGTTTGATACAACATGGTTCACCCAATTTATCACTTTCAGCTAAAAAAGCCATGTCTTCTGTTGGACAAATGCAAATGATGGCTAACTGGCAACGATTTTTTGATATCCCTTGTAGTCAAATTTTAATCACCCAAGAAGATTTAGCCGATAGGCGGCGTTTTATTAGTATTAAACATACTATAAGAATTCAGTTAGACAATGGCATTTTACCCATAGTAAATGAAAATGACACCGTCGCTAGTAAAGGTTCAACTGTAGGTGATAACGACAATCTCGCTGCATTAGTAGCACAAGTGTGCGAGGCCGATAGTTTATTTATTCTAAGTGATATTGATGGTGTTTTTACTAAAGATCCTAACGTACATGACGACGCGGTTCTAATCCCTGAAATTGAAGAAATTACTGACGATATTTATGCTATGGCCGGCGTGAGTAGAAATCATCTTGCCACCGGTGGCATGAAAACCAAAATTCAAGCGGCTGAAAAAGCCGTTGAAAATGGTATTAGTACTTATATTATCAATGGTACCCGTAGTGAAGTTTTTGCCTCTTTATTACAAGGAAAAAACCCCGGTACTCGCTTTACTGCTGATGAAAATATCATTACGGCGAAAAAACACTGGCTTAAACATAGCCTAAGAAGCCACGGTAAAATTTATTTAGATACCGGCGCTGTTAATGCCTTAGTAAATAAAGGCGCATCACTATTACCTTCAGGTATAACATCGGTTAATAATAAATTTGACGCTGGCGATTCTGTTGATTTAATCGACGTTAAAAGCAAAAAACTAATAGCTAAAGGTATCAGTTTATATAACCACAATGATTTAAAACGGATCATGGGTAAGCATAGTGATGAAATTGCTAGTGTTTTGGGCCATGATGAAGGCGATGTCGTAGTGCATCGTGATGATATGGTTATCTTATAAAGCGCCCTTACCTATATCATGACAAAAAACAACAAATAAGAGTGAATAAAATGTCCGTATTTAATATGGCAGCAATGGCTGCCCAAGCAAAAAAAGCAAGCCGAGTTGCTGCGCAATTAACGACTTTAGAAAAAAACACCTTGCTCAATGCTATTGCTGATTCTATTGAAGACAATAGTGCATTAATCATCAGTGAAAATAATAAAGACATTGATGCTGGTCGAGCCAAAGGGTTAACTGATGCAATGCTTGATAGGTTATTGCTTACCTCACAACGCGTACAAGATATCAGTTCAGCCATTCGAGAAATAATAACACTCGCCGATCCTGTTGGCGATATTGCTAACTTGTCATTACGCCCAAACGGCATGCAAGTTGGAAAAATGCGCATCCCTTTAGGCGTTATTGCCATGATTTACGAAGCCCGTCCAAACGTAACGGCCGAATCAGCAGCACTATGTATTAAATCCGGTAATGCGGTTATTTTACGGGGTGGCTCTGAGGCAATCCATTCCAACTTAGCATTAGCAAATTGTTTACATCAAGTTATTGAGCAACAAGGTTTTGATAAAAACATGGTTAGTGTTATCCCTGATACAAGCCGCGGGGTTATCGAACAATTATTAAAACAAAAAGACACCATTGATTTAGTTATTCCTCGGGGCGGCGAAGGGTTAATTCGTTATGTTACTGAACATAGCCAAATCCCAGTTATTCAACACTTTAAAGGTGTTTGTCACTTATTTATTGATAAATCAGCCGATTTAACAAAAGCTGTTAATATTTTAGTTAATGGTAAAACCCAAAAACCAAGCGCTTGTAATGCCTTTGAAACGCTATTAGTGCATCAAGATATCAGCGCAGAATTTTTACCCTTAGCGGCCAAGGCACTTGCTGAGGCAGCACAAGTGAAAGTACATGCGTGTGAAAACAGTATTAAATATTTTGACGGTGGCCAATTAGCGACAACAGACGATTATCATGCCGAATATCTAGCACAAGAAATTGCGGTGAAAGTAGTTAATAGTTTTGATGATGCCGTAAGTCACATTAATGAATACACGTCAGATCACACTGAGGTTATCGTCACCCAAGACATCTCACGAAGCCAAATATTTATTCGTCAAATAAATTCATCCGTTGTCATGGTCAACGCCTCTTCGCGTTTTTCTGATGGTAATCAATTAGGGCTAGGCTCTGAAATAGGTATCTCAACCAGTAAATTACATGCTTATGGGCCAATGGGATTAGAAGCACTGACAACAGAAAAATTTGTCGTTTATGGTGACGGCCAAATTAGAGACTAGTAACTACCTGTACTCGATTTACCTTTAGTTGCTATTTACTAAATAAAAAACTCATCTTAGTTATCGCTTTGATGAGTTTTTTATTTTATGCTACGCGACCATTTTCAAAGTACGAGTAATAAAAGAGTCAATGATAGGTTTTGATTACGGCACATCAAACTGTAGTGTAGCCCAAATGTACAATGGTCAACCCGAAATACTACAACTAGTTAATGATAGTAAAACCATTGCATCTAATTTATATGCACCTGATCGTGATGTTATCTGTCACTGGTTATGTCAACAACTTTCTAGCGAACAACAAAGAGCATTCAAAAGCGTACGTGCGCCACAGTTACAGAAAAGCCAAAGAGCATTGCGTGAATTGGCTTTTGATGGCATTGATAGCGAATTAGTATTTGGTCAAGCCGCTCTTGATAAGTATCTGGAAGACCCTGAAGAAGGTTACTACATCAAGTCGCCAAAATCGTTTCTAGGTGCCAGTGGGTTAGCGCCGATGCAAATTCAACTCTTCGAAGACATGGTTGCCGCCATGATGAGTAATGTTAAAAGGTTAACTGAGACCAAGTTAGGACATACAGTTGAACAAACCGTCATTGGACGACCAATCAATTTTCAAGGGTTACATGGCGAAGAAAGTAATCGTCAAGCGATTGAAGTATTAACCAATGCAGCCAAACGTGTCGGCTTTAAAGACGTTGAGTTTCAGTTTGAACCCGTTGCCGCCGGTTTTGAATTTGAAGCCAGTTTGACCAAAGAAACGAAAGTGTTAGTGGTTGATATCGGTGGCGGAACTAGTGATTGTTCAATGTTATTAATGGGGCCAAAACTCAAAGACAATGAGTGCCGACTTAAACATCTGCTGGCGCATAGTGGTGTTCGCATCGCAGGAAATGACTTTGATATCCAATTAGCATTACAAGGCATAATGCCAAGTTTAGGCATGAATGGTGTATTAAAAACAGGTAAACAACTACCAACTAGTAGCTTTTTTCAAGCATTAGCCATTAATAATATCAATGAACAAACTGAGTTCTACAGCTTAAAAAATAGGCGCGAGTTAATACAACTGGCACGCGATGCTCAAGACACTAACATTGTTGAGCGTTTAGTGACCGTGCATGATCATAAATTAAGTTATCAATTAGTTAATGCTGCTGAGCAAGCTAAGATTGCTTTATCGGATCATAATCAGCAAACGATTAATTTACATGATGTCAGTGAACAATTGAGTATTGAAGTAGATAGAGAAACATTACGCTCCGCAAATAAACGTACATTGGCAAGCATAGGCGAGTTAATGCAATCAGCCGTTGCTCAAGCCCAGTGCCAACCCGAAGTGATTTTTGTTACAGGCGGCACAGCGAAATCACCGGTATTAAGCGAGTTTTTACAACAACAAATACCTGGTATTCCCGTTGTAGTTGGGGATCATTTTGGTAGTGTCACTGCCGGCCTAGCGCGTTGGGCAGAAAAAATATATCAATAAATTAAAAGACTAAGATTTTCACTTACCAATACTTTCAAGCCAACCATATCACTTGAATTATCGGTTTTTCCCTTTGAATTTTGCAGTGACTTCAATGGCTTCCATAAAATTGCTGCGACTATCGCAGTTAATATACCAACAGCCAATACTTCACTTTGCCAACCCTCAATAATACCAATACTCACTAAGATACCTGTGCTCAAACTAGCGATAGCAAAAAATAATAATGGTCCACTCAACCCCATAATGCTCAATTCAACAACAAAACTAATACCTGCAATTAAGTACCATAAGTGTTCTGGGTTTTCAAAAAACATTCCTTTAATGGTAGTAGTTTTCATTAAAATAAGTTGCGGACCATTTAATACGAATTTAAATTATAAACAGATCATTCATTATTTCAATTGGTATTGATTGAAAGCAACCTATATTCTGTATCAAAAAAACCCAATGCTAATTACTTAGTATTGGGTTTGAATAAGATTTTTGTGCTTGATTTATAATTATACTCGCCTTAATAAAAGGCACATAAAGCAACTAACTTATATAGGTGCAACAATAATCAATGACTGTTTTTGCTTTAATATCAAAATAGCTGTTCGCATCAACGTTGAACGATTGGCCGCCAACGATTTTTTGCCATTGAGTTGCGCCTTCAAGTAAAATTTCACAATCACCTACAGTAATTTCCATTAATTCAGCTTCCTTTGTATCAAAACGGTAATCGCCCGCTTGCATAATACCCAATGTTTTGAAGCTTTTATCAGCAAAAGTAATAGTGCGGCTGGTTACTTTACCATCAAAATAAACGTTTGCAGCTCTGTTAATGCTTACTGCTTTAAAATCAGACATGGTGTCTTCCTTATTAAATTTTTTGTTGTAAATATTTTTATAAATGACTCTAAAAGTATTCTGACAATAAAAAACGGCACCGAATTAAACTCAAATGCCGTCTTTGCTAGCGTAATAGCTTAGAGTCCTTTAGTTAAAAACAACTCAGATAAGTCAATTATTTTGCGCTAGCAATTTTCTTCATATCAGTCATATAACCACGAAGTTCTTTACCAATGATTTCAACACCATGGTTACGAATTTCTTCGTTAACTTCGATTAAACGTGCGTTATCAACATTGTTTGAAGATTCTTTTAAGCCTTCACCTAATTGCTCTAATGTTAAGTTAGACGCGTATTCTTCAAGCAATGGTACTGCAGCATGAGTAAATAAGTAGTTACCGTACTCAGCAGTATCAGAAATAACAACATTCATTTCGTATAACTTGTTACGCGCGATACAGTTAGCAATTAATGGCGTTTCATGAAGTGACTCATAGTATGCCGATGCATTGATGATACCTGAATCAACCATTGCATCAAAAGCAAGTTCAACACCCGCTTTAATCATAGCAACAACAAAAATACCTTTGTCGTAGTACTCTTGCTCAGTGATTTCAGTTTCACAATCAGCAGCTTTCTCAAAAGAAGTTTCCGCTGTTTCTGCACGCCATGTTAATAAGTTAACGTCGTCGTTGGCCCAATCTTCCATCATAGTTGAAGAGAAACGACCTTCAATAATATCGTCCATGTGCTTTTGGAATAAAGGACGTAAAATTTCTTTTAATTCTACAGACATATCAAATGCTAAAATTTTAGCTGGGTTTGATAAACGGTCCATCATGTTAGTGATACCGCCGTGCTTAAGACCTTCTGTCGTAGTTTCTAAACCGTACTGTAATAATTTACGAGCGTAAGCTGCGTCCATACCTTGAGCAACTAATTGCTTATGGCCTAACACAGCTGCAGTTTGTAACATACCACAAAGAATTGTTTGCTCACCCATTAAGTCAGATTTAACTTCAGCAATGAAAGATGATTCAAGAACACCAGCTCTGTCACCACCTGTTGCACTTGCGTATGCTTTAGCAATGGCTAAGCCGTTACCTTGTGGATCATTTTCAGGATGAACAGCAATAAGTGTTGGTACACCAAAACCACGTTTGTATTCTTCACGTACTTCAGTACCCGGACACTTAGGAGCAACCATAACAACCGTGATATCTTCACGAATTTGCATGCCTTCTTCGACGATGTTGAAACCGTGAGAATAGGCTAATGTAGCGCCTTGCTTCATTAATGGCATTACCGCAGTAACCGCTGAAGTATGTTGCTTATCAGGTGTAAGGTTTAACACTAAGTCTGCTTGAGGAATTAATTCTGCGTAGCTACCTACTTTGAAACCATTCTCAGTAGCCCACTGCCATGATTGACGTTTTTCGCTAATCGCTGCATCACGCAATGTATAAGAAATATTTAAACCTGAATCACGCATGTTTAAACCTTGGTTTAAACCTTGAGCACCACAACCAACAATAACAATGTTCCAATCTTTAATGAAGTTACAGCCATCGCTGAACTCTTCACGTTTCATAAAACGACATTTGCCTAATTGACCAAGTTTTTCGCGTAAACTTAACGTATTAAAATAATTGCTCATGGTAATCCTCTAATTCAGTAAATAATTTAGTCAGCTTTTCTGACCAATAAATCATCATACGCTAGCAATCTTATTGCAAAAAGTGATATATTTGCATCGACGCATTGCATTTTTCGCAACAACTATGACTATTTACAACAAAGTGAAAGATTATAATTTATGAATCAAAAATCATTAGCCATGTTTGTGCATTTAAGTCAGACATTACATTTTGGCAAAACAGCGCAAGCTTTTCATATGAGCCCTTCAACATTAAGTAGGGCCATTCAACGTCTTGAGCAAGAAGTTAGCTTTGAACTTCTGCTACGTGATAATCGCACTGTAATGCTGACTGAAGCAGGTAAAAAGTTCCAGCATTACGCCCAACAGCAAGCTGAGCAATGGCAAGCTTTTAGGCAATCTTTAGATGAAACACAGCAAGTATTGAGCGGGAAGCTCAGTATTTATTGCTCAGTAACAGCCGCTTACAGCCATTTACCGCCCTTGCTAGAGCGTTTTCGTCAGCAATATCCACTCGTTGAAATTATGCTAACCACGGGCGATGCTTCAGATGCTCTTGAGCAAGTACAAAGTAAATCGGTCGATTTTGCCATTGCCGCCAACCCTGAAAACTTGCCCCGCAGTGTTTATTTTCAACATATTGCGACCATCCCATTAGCCGTTATAGCACCCACGATGAAGTGCATAGTTCAGCAACAACTCAGTGAAAAAATATTAGCTTGGTCAGAAATCCCATTTATATTGCCCGAGCACGGCCTAGCACGAAAACGTTTCGATCTTTGGTATCGTAAGAAGCAACAGGGTAAAGCTAATATTTACGCCACCGTTTCAGGTCATGAAGCGCTAGTAAGTATGGTTGCCTTAGGCTGTGGCGTTGGCATAGTACCGCAAGTAGTTGTTGAAAATAGTCCAGTGAAAGAACGCGTACAATACTTGGCTAATGTTGGCGAGATAACACCATTTGATCTAGGCGTTTGTTGTTTAAATCAAAGCAAGAGCCAACCACTTATTAAAGCCTTTTTTAATGCGATTGATTAGTACTAGACCGTAACCGAACTCGTTAAGTGTCTTAGTAATCTATCCATAGCCCGATATGAAAGTGCTTCGATAAGATGTTCATGTAAAATATGTTCACTGTTTACCATATCAGCCAAGGTACGCGCAATTTTTAAAATTTTATGATGCGCGCGAGTAGATAAACCTAACTTTTCCACCGCTAACTCCAGAAACTCATTATCACCCGCAGTTAAATAACAGTGATTTTTCAAATCACTTGTCCCTAAGTGTGCATTGGCTGAGCCTTGACGACTAATTTGGCGCTGCCTGCACGCTTCTACTCGCTGCTGCACAACGTCACTGGTTTCGTTTAATTGGGTATCATCCGCCCAAGTACCCCGTGGCAAACGGGCGACTTCAATTTGAATATCAATTCTATCTAGGAAGGGCCCGGATAAACGATTCAAATACCGAAGCACTTGCTCCGGAGTGCTACGATTATCATTAAAAAAACCGGTAGGGCTTGGATTCATTGCAGCAATTAATTGAAAACGCGCAGGAAAACACTGTTTGTGCATAGCACGAGAAATAGTAACCTCGCCTGATTCCATCGGCTCACGTAAAACATCTAGTACTTTACGTTCAAACTCAGGTAACTCATCTAAAAATAACACACCATGGTGTGCTAATGATATTTCTCCGGGTTTAGGCTGACTGCCACCACCCACTAAGGCTGCTGATGACGCAGTATGGTGTGGCGCACGAAACGGCCGTGTCAGCCATGATTTTGCATTAGTGCTTTGATTACTGATTGATTGAATAGCTGCAACTTCTAAAGCTTCAGTTTCAGTCATTTGAGGCAATATTCCAGCTAAACGGCTCGCCAGCATAGTTTTCCCTGTCCCTGGAGGCCCAATAAGAAGTAGATTATGATTACCGCTAGCAGCAATTTCCAAAGCACGTTTAGCAAGCGGCTGACCGATAACATCACTGATATCATCATGATTTTTTGTGTCAATATTTTCAATAGGTTTTTCAAGCACAAACGGCAGCAATGTTTGCCGCGCAAAATGCGGGTAAAGCTGCGTTAAATGTTCAATAGCATGAATCTTAGCTTGTTTTACCCAACTTGCTTGTTCACTATTTTGTGCTGGCAATATCAGCGTTCGACTACTTTCACAACAAGCCATCGCCATAGGAATTTCCCCAACAATTCCTCTCAACTCTCCCGACAGTGCTAATTCACCGGCAAATTCGTACTGAGCCAAATCAACTTGTGGTAATTGCTGAGAGGCAGCTAAAATACCGACAGCAATAGGTAAATCAAAACGGCCACCTTCTTTGGGTAAATCGGCTGGCGCTAAATTAATAGTAATACGTTTAGCTGGGAATTCATAACCACAATTGATGATGGCACTCCGCACTCTATCTTTAGATTCTTTTACCGACGTTTCAGGTAGGCCAACGATGTGAAAAGCAGGCAAACCATTAGCTA
>DPHE01000026.1:0-7274 GCA_003521815.1 Colwellia sp. | reverse complement strand
TTAGCTAAATGCACTTCAACGCTAACCAAAGGAGATTCTAAACCAACACGAGCGCGGCTATAAACACAGGCAAGAGACATAATAATTCCATTTATTTGATTCCATGCTTTAAGTGTAGCCAAGTATTACTTTTTTTCCGAAGATAACGCTACTATCATAATTTTTTATTTTCAAAATATAACTACAAAAATAAAAAAAGCTTGTTCAAAACCTTAGAGCTATGGTATAAATCTAGAACGAGCGTAAGTACTAAAAATAATCGATATTATAAATAGTCAGCCAAGCCGAATAACAAAACAAACAGTGTACGAAAAAAATGCAAAAAATTAACTCAATTATTATTAATATTCTCGTCGTGGTGATTATAAAATTACCCCGAGGGTTTCATTGAGCTAAAGAAAAGCAAAACTGAAATACTAACCCTCGCTTCGAAAGAACCGAGGGTTTTCTGTTTTTTTAGCAACAAACATTATGTAAAAAAATAGAAATCAACTGACATTACTTTTAGACAACAGACTTTGGAATTAACATGAACGATAGCAAGCCTTTAACAGGCGGCAGATTACTATTTAATGTACTAGAACAGCATGGCGTAAAGCATATCTTTGGTTACCCCGGTGGTGCCATTATGCCTATTTACGATGCTCTCGTTGACAGCAATGTTCAACATTTTTTATGTCGTCATGAACAAGGCGCTTCATTTTCTGCTGTCGGTTATGCTCGTGCTTCTGGAAAAGTAGGTGTTTGCATGGCAACGTCTGGCCCTGGTGCAACAAATTTAATCACTGGCTTAGCTGATGCCCTTGCTGATTCTATTCCCTTAGTGGCGATTACGGGTCAAGTACCTACGGCTGCCATGGGTAGTGATGCCTTTCAAGAAACAGATATTTTTGGTTTATCTTTAGCTTGTACCAAGCATTCTTTTCAAGTTACTGACATTAATGACTTAGAAAAAGTATTACACCAAGCATTTGCTATTGCACTTGAAGGACGTCAAGGCCCTGTATTGGTCGATATTCCAAAAGACATTCAAATAGCTGCAGTTGAAGAAAAATTTACAAAAGTTTCCTCGTTAAAAAATAAAGTTAAATTGCCACTGGCAGATATGACTAAAGCACTTGATTTATTAACCAATGCCAAGAAGCCTATTTTATATGTTGGTGGTGGTGTAGGTATGGCTAATGCCATTGATGAAGTAAGAAGCTTTGCAGAAAAAACTGGTTTACCCTCTGTTTCTACCTTAAAAGGCTTAGGCGCATTAAACCATGCGAGCGAAAATTACATAGGTATGCTTGGCATGCATGGGACTAAAGCGGCTAATTTAGCAGTGCATGACTGTGATTTATTAATTGCCGTTGGTGCTCGTTTTGATGACCGAGTAACCGGCAAGTTAGATAAATTTGCTCCCGATGCTAAAGTAATTCATTTTGATATTGATGCCGCTGAGATCAATAAACGTAGAATTGCTGACGCCCCTATTTTAGGCGACTTAAAAGAGAACCTTCCTTTATTAGCTATGTCATTAAATATTGAAGACTGGCAAGCACAAGTGCAAAAAATGAAAGAAGATTGCGCTTGGCGGTACGATCACCCTGGTGATGGTATTTTTGCTCCCGCAGTATTAAAAGAAGTTAGCGATTTAATGCCTGAAAACACCTGTGTTACCACCGATGTAGGTCAACATCAAATGTGGGCTGCACAACATATGAGTTTTGACGACCCAAGTAATTGGTTAACAAGTGGTAGCATGGGTACTATGGGTTTTGGTTTACCTGCCGCCATTGGCGCACAAATTAGCCGACCTCACGATACTGTTATTGTAGTCTCAGGTGATGGTTCCATCATGATGAATGTACAAGAATTAGCCACAATTAAACGTTATCAAATACCCGTGAAAATCATTTTGATTGATAACGCTAAACTGGGTATGGTTCGCCAATGGCAAGACTTGTTTTTCGATGGTCGCCTAAGTGAAACCGACCTATCTGATAACCCTGATTTTATTATGTTAGCAACTGCTTTTGATATAAAAGCCAAACAGATCACACAAAAAAGTGAAGTGACAGCAGCAATTAAGGAAATGTTAGATCATGATGGCGCTTATTTGTTACAGGTTAAAATAGATGCACAAGAAAACGTTTGGCCGTTAGTGCCGCCTAATAGTGCTAACAATGAAATGATGGAGAGCGAGTAGAATGAATAATTATAAATTAATCATCATGACTGATGACAAACAAGTGGTACTTGAACGAATTTTACAAGTAACTCGTTACCGTGGGTTTTTAATTAATGGCATGACGGCGCAAGTCAATACTGGCAATAATATTGCAACAATTGAACTACTGGTCAGTAGCGATCGTCCTATTTCCCTTTTAATTGACCAAATAAATAAACTGATCGACATCAAGAGTGTTGAAGTAGACAATAGCGCGTCACAGCTTTGTAGCGCATAAGTGCTAATAGTTTAATGCATTAGATATCAGCTAGGCTGGCTACATTAAGATTAATTTTAAAAACCCAGCCCACAATAGTAACAAATTTAGGAAAAGAAAATGGCAAAAGCAAATGCAGACTTAATTTGGTTTAACGGAAAATTCATGCCATGGCAAGATGCTACCGTTCATGTAATGAGTCATGCTCTACATTACGGTTCATCGGTATTTGAAGGGATTCGTGCATACGAAACGCATAAAGGAACATGTATTTTCCGTTTAGAAGAACATATTGAACGTCTGTTTAACTCAGCAAAGATTTACCGTATGAATATTCCTTACACACAAGAGGAAATTATCCAAGCGTGTAAAGATGCAGTGGTTAACAATAATTTAAAATCTGCTTACTTACGTCCTTTATTTTTCTTAGGTGATATAGGTATGGGTTTACGCCCACCCACAGATGCTGTTTCTGACGCGATGATTGCTGCTTTTAGTTGGGAAGCATACTTAGGCGCTGAAGCCATTGAAAGCGGTGTTGATGTGGGCGTTTCTAGCTGGAATCGTTTAGCGCCTAACACTATGCCTACCGCTGCAAAAGCCGGTGGCAACTACTTGTCATCTCAGTTAATATCAAGTGAAGCTGCTCGCCATGGTTATACTGAAGGCATCGCATTAGATGTTAATAACATGGTAAGTGAAGGCGCAGGTCAAAACTTATTTTTAGTACGTAAAGGTGTTATCTATACACCACCAAGTTCTGCGTCTATTTTAACCGGTTTAACACGCGATGTAGTTATGACGTTAGCTCAAGACTTAGGTTATGAAGTTCGTGAAGAAGCAATTGCTCGCGATGCTTTATACATTGCGGATGAATTCTTTATGACAGGAACGGCTACTGAAATTGTACCGGTAAAAACAGTTGATGGTTTACCTGTAGGTACTGGTTCACGCGGCCCAATTACTAAAGTTTTACAAGATGCTTTCTTTGGTATTTTTGATGGCACAACAGAAGACAAATGGGGTTGGTTAGAGCCTGTCACATAAGCTCTATTATACCTCACGATTAATGCACACTTATTCGTCTATTGAGGCAATAAAGTGTGCAGACTCTTAATGAAATTTATCACTACTTTTACTAAAAAAATTCACTCCTTGCTAACTTCATACTTAGCTGGAATACTTTTAAAAATAAAATTTATTTATCTTTAAAAGCTTAACTCCCTTTAAATTGGATACCAAAATCATGCCTAAATTAAGATCTGCAACTTCTACCCAAGGCCGTAATATGGCCGGTGCTCGTGCCCTTTGGCGTGCAACAGGCATGACTGATGGAGACTTTGGAAAACCGATTATTGCCGTAGTGAACTCTTTCACTCAATTTGTACCCGGTCATGTGCATTTAAAAGACATGGGGCAATTAGTTGCCGGTGCTATTGAAAAAGCAGGTGGTGTTGCCAAAGAATTCAATACCATTGCGGTTGATGACGGTATTGCTATGGGTCATTCAGGTATGCTTTATAGCTTACCTTCTCGTGATTTAATTGCTGACTCGGTTGAATACATGGTAAATGCCCATTGTGCTGATGCCATGGTTTGTATTTCAAACTGTGACAAAATCACTCCTGGCATGTTAATGGCCGCAATGCGCTTAAACGTCCCAGTAATTTTTGTATCTGGTGGTCCAATGGAGGCCGGTAAAACGAAATTGAGCGATCAAATTATCAAGCTTGATTTAGTTGATGCCATGATTAAAGGCGCCGATCCAACTGTAAGTGATGAAGACAGCGATAAAATTGAACGTTCTGCCTGTCCAACCTGTGGTTCATGTTCTGGTATGTTCACTGCAAACTCAATGAACTGTTTAGCTGAAGCATTAGGTCTTGCCTTACCGGGTAACGGTTCTATGTTGGCTACTCATGCCGATCGCGAACAATTATTCTTAAAGGCGGGTAAAGAAATCGTTAAATTGACTAAACGCTATTACCAAGATAACGATGAGTCTGCACTGCCACGTAATATTGCCTGTAAAGAAGCATTACACAATGCTATGTGTTTAGATATTGCTATGGGTGGTTCAACCAACACTATCTTGCATTTACTGGCAACTGCACAAGAAGCTGAAATTGATTACACCATGAAAGACATGGATGAATTATCTCGCCGCGTACCACAGTTATGTAAAGTTGCGCCATCAACACCTGAGTACCACATGGAAGATGTGCATCGCGCTGGTGGTGTTATTAGTATTTTAGGTGAATTAGATCGTGCTGGTTTATTACATACTGATGTGCCGAATGTGTTAGGTACCACGTTAGCAGATGTTATCGCTAAATATGACATTACGTTAACTGATGATGAAGATGTTAAAAAATTCTACCGTGCAGGTCCTGCAGGTATACGTACTACTAAAGCATTCAGTCAAGACTGTCGTTGGGATACACTAGACGATGACCGTGCCAATGGTTGTATCCGTAGTCTTGAAAACGCATTCTCATTAGAAGGGGGTTTAGCTGTACTTTCAGGTAATATTGCACCTGATGGCTGTGTGGTTAAAACGGCGGGTGTAGAGGACGATAACTTAGTATTCACCGGCCCTGCACACATATTTGAAAGCCAAGACGAAGCAGTTACTGCCATTCTTGACAAAAAAGTAGTTGCTGGCGAAGTGGTTGTTATTCGTTATGAAGGCCCTAAAGGTGGACCTGGCATGCAAGAAATGCTTTATCCAACCACTTACTTAAAATCGATGGGTTTAGGTAAGGCCTGTGCATTATTAACTGACGGTCGCTTCTCTGGTGGTACGTCAGGTTTATCAATTGGTCATGTTTCACCTGAAGCCGCTGATGGCGGCACAATCGCCTTAGTTGAACAAGGCGATATTATTCACATTGATATTCCTACGCGTGTAATTACCTTACAAGTCCCTGAAGCCGAACTTGATGCGCGTCGTGCTGCGATGGAAGCTAAAGGAAAAGATGCTTGGAAACCTATTGAACGTGTTCGTCCTATTAGCTACGCATTAAAAAACTACGCTATGCTAGCCACCAGTGCTGATAAAGGTGCTGTACGCAACAGAGCATTACTTGATGGCTTAGTAGATAAGTAAAAATGATGAGGAATAAACAGACACCTCTCCTGTCTGTTTATTCTTATCAAGATATTTAAGATTGGGAACATAATGGAAACACAAAGCCAAGTAATATTAGCTCAACAGACTGAGCAGCTCGACTACCTCAGACGTATTCTTTTAGCACCGGTCTATGATGTTGCCGTTGAAACCGAATTAACACACCTCAGTAAATTATCTGCACGATTAAACAATCAAATTTATTTGAAACGTGAAGATCAACAACCGGTGCATTCGTTCAAACTGCGTGGTGCTTACAACAAGTTATCAGGTTTGAGTAAAGCTGAATGTATGCAGGGCGTTATTGCCGCTTCCGCAGGTAATCATGCGCAAGGTTTGGCGTTAGCAGCAAATAAATTAGGCATTAAAGCAACGATAGTGATGCCTAAAACCACACCTGAAATTAAAGTGGATAATGTTAGACGATTGGGCGGTGAAGTACGCTTAGTAGGCGACAGCTTTAATGAGGCACAAGTTGCCTCAATTGAATATGCTAAAACTGAACATAAAACACTTGTGCATCCTTTTGACGATCCCGAGGTTATTATTGGACAAGGCACTGTTGCCAAAGAGTTACTACAACAACTACCTCATGCTGATATTGTATTTATCCCCGTTGGTGGTGGCGGTTTATTAGCAGGAATGTCTGTTTATTTGAAGCAGCTTAGCCCAAACACTAAAATAATTGGCGTGGAAGCTGAAGACTCTGCTTGCTTGAAAGCCGCTCTAGCCGCAGGAAAGCCTGTTGATCTTGACCAAGTGGGTTTATTTGCAGATGGTGTTGCGGTAAAACGTATTGGTGAAGTAACCTTTAGCCTTATTGAACGTTACTGTGATGAGGTGATCACCGTAACAACTGATGAAATGTGCTCCTCGATTAAAGATATTTTTGAGCAGACACGTGTTATTGCTGAACCTGCCGGCGCATTATCTTTAGCGGGTCTACAAAAATATAGCCTGCAAAATAAACTAAAGGATAAGTCATTAGTCGCCATATTATCAGGTGCTAATATGAACTTTCATAGTTTACGTTATGTATCAGAGCGCTGTGAGCTAGGCGAGAAAAAAGAAGCTATCTTAGTCGTTACCATTCCTGAAGAAAAAGGCAGCTTCAAACGCTTTTGCCAAACATTAAACAACAGAGTCATCACTGAGTTTAACTATCGTTATGTTGGCGAACCCAGTGCCAATGTTTTTGTTGGTGTTCGTTTAAGTGGTTGTATAGAAGAACGTCAACAGTTACTTAACGAGTTAGTAAACGCCAACTATAAAGTAATTGACTTTACTGACAACGAACTTGCAAAATTGCATGTGCGTTATATGGTTGGCGGTAAAAGCAGTACTAGCGCTAACCATGAACGTCTATTCAGTTTTGAATTTCCAGAATATCCTGGCGCACTAGAAAAATTTCTGGATGCGATCGGTGAACTGTTCAATATCACTTTATTTCACTACCGAAATCATGGCGCCGCATTTGGGCAAGTACTCGCAGGATTTGACCTAAGCAAAGCTAAAGAAAATGAATTTTTTGAACATGTAAATGTCTTGGGTTATCAATTTGAAGAAGTGACAGATAACCAAGCTTATCAAGCATTTCTTAACTAATGAGTTCATAGGTTATTTTACTAAAGAACACTCAGGATGATCCTATTTGATCATCCTGAGCTTATGAGTAAAGATTTTTTTGATATCTACTCTATATTCGCTATCTG
>DPHE01000009.1 GCA_003521815.1 Colwellia sp. | reverse complement strand
AAGCGTAAAATACGCGAGCTTTTCTGTCGGTTCGGCAGGAAGTGTCTGGAAAATTCGTTTTAACACTTAAATATAAAAGAGGACGATATGGTTACCATTCGTTTAGCTCGTGGTGGCGCTAAAAAGCGTCCATTCTATCAGGTTGTTGTTGCAGATAGCCGTAACTCTCGCGATGGTCGTTTCATCGAGAAAGTTGGTTTCTTCAACCCAACAGCACAAGGTCAAGCAGAAAAATTACGCTTAGATCTTGATCGTATCAACCATTGGGTTGGTCAAGGTGCTGGTGTATCTGATCGTGTGGCTAAGTTAGTTAAAGATGCTCAAGTAGCAGCTTAATAACAACTTAGTAGGCAATTGAAGTAATTAGTGAGTTGTTATGAGTACTGAAAATCAAATTATCTTAGGTAAAGTAGGCGCTGTTTACGGTATCAAAGGTTGGTTGAGAATTCATTCATTCACCGATGAAACTGATGCCATACTTGACTATTTTCCTTGGTCATTAAAATTAGGAAACAATACGCGAACAGTAGATATTACTGATTGGCGCAAGCACAACAAAGGCTTAATCGTTAAAGTTGGTGGTATTGATGACCGTGATAATGCACAAGCATTAGTCGGCTCTGAAATACTAATCAATGAAAGTACACTACCAGAAGTTATCACAAGGTGATTACTACTGGCGTGACTTGATCGGAATGGCTGTTGTTACTACAAAAGGTTATGACCTTGGTGTGGTATCTGACATGTTGGAAACTGGCGCTAATGATGTACTGGTCGTGAAAGCGAACCTTAATGATGGCTTTAGTAAGAAAGAACGGTTAATTCCTTATCTTTTAGAACAAGTCGTTGAATCGGTAAGCATTGAAAATAAACAAATTTGTGTTGACTGGGACCCAGGTTTCTAGCTTGTGACTAGTGTTGATTCTTCTTTGAAGAAAAGCAAAATGTGGATAGGGGTGATAAGCCTTTTTCCCGAAATGTTTGACGCTATTACCGAGTATGGGGTGACTGGCCGAGCAATTCGTAGTGGGCTTATTGAGTTTCATAAATGGAACCCAAGAGATTTTACTCATGATCGACATCGCACTGTTGATGATCGTCCTTATGGCGGTGGTCCGGGCATGTTGATGATGGTGCAACCACTTCGTGATGCCATTGCTTCTGCGCGTAAAGCTGCAGAATGTGAAGGGAAAAAAGCTCGTGTCATTTATTTGTCGCCGCAGGGACGAAAATTGGACCAAGCGGGTGTAAGTGAATTAGCGCAAGATGATTGCCTGATATTTATAGCAGGTCGTTATGAAGGCATAGACGAACGACTCCTAGCGTCAGATATTGACGAAGAATGGTCGGTTGGCGATTACATTTTAAGTGGTGGGGAACTGCCAGCGATGAATGTAATAGATGCCGTAGCACGATTAGTACCGGGTGTATTAGGACATAAAGAATCAGCAGAGCAGGATTCCTTCTCTAACGGTTTACTAGACTGTCCGCATTATACTAGGCCAGACGTATTGACTACCTCTAACGGGGATAAAATGTCTGTACCGAAAGTTTTGCTAAGCGGAAATCACGAACATATACGCTTATGGCGCCAAAATGAATCTCTATTGAGAACATGGACCAGAAGACCAGAATTATTAACTAACCTAGCTCTGACAGCTGAGCAGGAAAAAATGTTAGCGTCTATTAAGAAGCAAACACGATCCACTTAGTCTGTGCACACTAGGAAGAAGGTATTATGAGTAAAATTATTGACATGCTCGAACAAGAGCAATTGAAAACTGATCTACCAACATACGCCCCAGGCGATACTGTTGTAGTTCAAGTAAAAGTTACTGAAGGTGATAAATCACGTCTTCAAGCATTTGAAGGTGTTGTTATTGCTGTTAAGAGCCGTGGCTTACATTCTGCGTTCACTGTTCGTAAAATTTCGAACGGTGTTGGTGTAGAGCGTGTATTCCAGACACATAGCCCAATTGTTGACTCAATTGAAGTGAAACGTCGCGGTGACGTACGTCAAGCTAAGCTTTATTACTTGCGCGAGCTATCTGGCCGTAAAGCACGTATTAAAGAGAAATTGGCAAAAAGATAATCTCTTTTTAACCAAGTTTGATGAAAGAAAAAGCCTGAATAATTTACTTTATTCAGGCTTTTTGTTTTTAGATGTCCCGTCCTGAAATGTGTTTACACATTTTGCTTGGCATTCCTGAAGATATTGGTCCAAGAGCAAATTTAGGTAAATCAGGCTCCCATAAAGGATGGAGTGCATTCTTGAAAAAATTCTGCTCCTTACTAATTTGGCTAATGAATGTAAATCGTGTTACTTACATTTAGCTGAAGGTGCGCCTGAGCAGCACCCGAGTAATTACCACGCGGGTGTTAATGAGGTAGGGCCGGTTTACTCTTCGCTAGTATCGAGTTTCATACAGGCTAAACAGGGTATAAAAAGTTGACGCTTAGGCTCATTTTACAATTTTTACTGGTTGAGATACCAAAGGGTTATTCTTTTTATACTAGCTTAGCGGTGCAAGCAGCGAGCCTAAAATATCGTCGGTTAAACTCAGTTTGTTATCACTAACTTCTTCAGATAATAAGGCTTTTGCTAGCTCAGCTTTGTTTTGTTGTATTTTTTGAATTTTTTCTTCTATTGAATTTTCAATAATATATTTGTAAACAAAAACAGGTTTGTCTTGTCCAATACGATAAGCTCTATCAGTGGCTTGGTTTTCTACCGCAGGGTTCCACCAGGGATCAAAGTGAATAACCGTGTCGGCTGCCGTTAAGTTTAAACCCACACCACCTGCGCGTAGGCTAATTAAAAATACAGGTACATCACCGCGTTGAAATTTATCAACTACCTCTTGCCTTTTAGTGGTTGAACCGGTTAATTTAACATAACCAATTCCCGCATCAACCAGCTCATTCTCTATCAAAGCAAGCATGCTGGTGAACTGTGAAAAAATTAATATTTTACGGCCTTCATCAATTTGCTCAGGTAATGTTTCCATTAAATAATCAAGCTTAGCCGATTGTTCTACCTTTTTAGCGCCTTCAAGTGATAACAGTTTAGGGTGATTACATACCTGCCTTAGTTTTAATAACGCATCTAAAACTTCTATCTGACTACGTTTTAAACCTTTATCGGCAATAATATCTTTTAAACGACTATCCATCGCTAAACGAACTGATTCATACAATTCAGCTTGTTTACCTTCAATACGCAATTTTTGAATTATTTCTGTTTTAGGTGGTAGCTCAGTAGCTATTTTATCTTTGGTTCTACGTAAAATAAACGGCTTAATACGTTGGTTTAATAACTGCTTACGTTCTAGCTCACCATGTTTTTCTATTGGTGTTCTAAATAGTTTAGTAAATTGTCTTTGCCCGCCTAAAAAGCCGGGTAGTAAAAAGTTAAACTGCGCCCAGAATTCGCCCAAATGATTTTCCATAGGCGTACCCGTTAAACACAATTTATGTTGTGCTTTAAGTGAGAGAAACGCTTGGTATAATTTTGTTTTAGTATTTTTTATATAATGCGCTTCATCAAGAACAAGGTAATAAAATTTTTGCTCACTATAGTATTCTAAATCTTTAGTAATTAACGCATAACTGGTAATGATTATATCAACTTGATTTTCATTCCCCTCAGGGCCTTCAAACCCTTCAAGGCAACCAAAGTGCTCTTTACGTTTACTACCGTGTAATACTTGATAAGAAAGTTGTGGAGTAAATTTATCGATTTCATTAGCCCAGTTAAAAATAACACTGGTGGGCGCAACAATTAATACGGGTTTATTCAGTCGGCCTTGCTGTTTTTCAATTAATAAATGAGCCAATGTTTGAATCGTTTTACCTAAACCCATGTCATCAGCTAAAATACCATTTAATTGGTATTCTCGTAAAAACTGTAACCAGTTAAGTCCTTGATGTTGATAAGTTCTTAAGGTCGCGTTTAAACCTACGGGTATAGCCACAGAGGTTACTCGTTGAAAGTTTTTTAGCTTATCAGCCAGTATTCTTAATTTACTTGTACCTGTTGCTATCATGCCTTGATCATCTAACATGGATAACGTTTGATGACTTTGAAAACGCGAAAGCTTCATGGTGCCATCTGTGTTTAAAGCATTGGGCATAAAGAGTTCAACAAACTGTTTTAATATTGGCTGCACGCTTTCATAACGCAAGGCAACAAAGTTACCATTGTCTAGATCAACATAAATAGGTGAATCAGGAGCCATAAGCTGTTCTTTTTCGCGATCAAGCAATACCGATTTAGGGAGCTGTTCAATAGCACCAAGCAAAATAGGAAACGCAGGCATTTTTTTACTATCAATGGTTAAGTTTAACCCTAAGGAGAAAAAATCGTGGTTATGAGTTTCAATGACTTCGGCATCAAATATGCTATCAGTGGAAAGCGCTTTAAAATAAAAATTATCAGCAAAGGTAATATTCCAGCCCAAATCTTTAAGTAATTGTACTTCTTGATGCAAAAAATGATGCCAAAAGTACCGACCTTGCATGAGCATTGAAAAGTTAGGATCTTTATCTTTATTTAAATAATCTTCGTTGGTAAAAGTATAGCGTTTAGGTTTAGGCTGAGCGATAAATTTTAACGTGGTAAGTTTATCTAGCACGGTTTGTTCAAAGGTTAAATCTCGATAAAGCTTTATCTCGCTTGAGCTGTCACTATCAGTTAAATTTGCTGGCGTAACTGTAACACTCTCATTATGCGGATTAACTAAAGTACCTTGATAGGAAAAATTAACCTGCACATTACCTGTTTGTGGATTAGTTTCTGAGGGCGTAGAAAAGTGTAAATATACATCAGGTTTTGTTAACGTTTGTGAGAATTTTGTTTTTGGTTTAGGCAAACGCTGCACTGCATCGCCTAACGACATAGATAGCTTATTCAATACCCAGGGTAATTTATCTTCTTCAAAAATGGGTGAATTGAGTAAGTCTGCTTCAAAATCACATTGCGTATTGGTATTGATTTTACCAAAGCAATTATATTCTTCATCATAATAACAAAGTGGTTGTGCTTTAATAAGTCGAATACTGGTTGACGGCTTCATTAAAACAAGCTGTAAGGTATGTAAATTGTTATCAAGTGCAGTCCACTGCCACTGGGCTTCTAACGGTTTACCTAAGGTAATGGCTTCATCTAGGTCGTAGTTTGTATGCCAAAAACAACGGTTAGTTTTTATAATACGCTCAAACAAATCAAAATATTTAATGGTGTCGGCAAATTGGTTAGTACGCATAAGCTCGGTAAGTACAGCTACATCATCGTTAGTGGCATAGGCACTACTAATTAAAGAGCTAACAGAATATTCATTACCAAGTGAACTACTCCACCCGCCACTTTTTTTGGGTCTAGAGGATTTAATACTTAGCGTGAAATGGTCGTCTTCGTTATAACCGTCAGGTTTTAAAAAATACAATAACGATTTTTTTTGGCTATTAGGGGGATATCTACTTGGCTGAGCTTGAAAATTGCTAAGCCATTTATCAATGACTCTTTCAGGTGAAGCTGTACTATTTTGGTCAAAATGTTCATGAATAAAATACTGTGCTAAGGCTGCACCATGTTTACAGTCACGACCAACATAACAATCACAATAACTAACAATGTCGCCCTGTTTATCATCAAACACTAAACGCGTTAAATAGACCTTCTGGCGAGAGCGCTCACTAAAAACTACACCGCGAATTATTTCACCATCAAGGGCACAGGTTTTAATACCTTTAGCATTAAAAATCCTTGTTCCTTTTTTCCATTCATTTTTGGGAAAGTGTTGTTCAAGTAATTCAGGTGTAAATATGTTTTTGGTCATAAGTCTTTAATTATTAAAAATTCAAATAGGGTGGTAAGTTGATAAGTTAGGTCGTTATCTCTTGGTTAATAACATGAAAATATTAATAAGATGATAAATATCAACTACAGCAAGAGAACCTTCAGGGTTTACTGCTAATAGCGGGCCACTCATTATTTCAGCTGAATAATACCACTGAGACATAAAAGCTTCAATGCGGCTTTTGTACAAGTACGGTAATTGTACTTAAATCATGAATTTTTAATGATTTTAGCCAAGTAAATTAATAATTGACGAACTAAATTAACAATAAATGCCCTAGTTAATTTTTGAAATTAAAAGTAAAATCAGAAAATTACATCAAAAGTATATACATTACCAATAAATAGGCATGTTTGAGTGTACTTGAACTGTGTTTAGTTAACATAAACAATTAATATCACTAAAAATGCTTTAAACAAGGAATAATGTGTGATTTCAAAAAAAGTAAGAGAGTTATTTGTCTCATTAATGGAAGCATCAGAGGATTCTCCAGTTTCCTATTATGTTGAAACTGAACAATATAATGGCTGTTTCAATAGCGCAGTTGTTGATAAATATATCGACTTAGGTATGCTAGAACTTGTTGAGGGAGGGGAGGGTTCCATAACTATTATACTCAACAATAGATCTGACTTTTTAAGCTCTTTTGCTGCGGGTGCTAGAGAAGCTAAAAATGGCAGTGATCAGTCGTATGCGGACTATAACGCCAATCCGTTTGCTTTTTCAGTGGGCTATGAACATTTTCATCAAATAACTAAGAAAAAACGGCAGATAAGTGGGTATATTTGCCATGGTTTTGAAAATTCAGATACTGGCGTGATACACCAACAATAATATAATTAGCCGAACAAGCCCTTCAACAAACAAATCGCTATTGACTATATAAAGAGTGCTTCGGGCTTGTCCAACACCCGAATAAGGTGTCGACTGCACGACACCTACTCTTATTTGTTATAGCGAATTTTAGTATTAGCCTATTTGCTACGCAAAAAATTAATTATATTTCTGGTGTAAACAGGTCTAATGTTTTCAAAGCTAAATTAAAAACATTTACCGAATATTCACCGCTTACATTTTTGACTACAGTAACGGAATGATTATGGTCTAAACATAAAATCATCATCGTCACTCCTCCCATGCTACGTCCACTGTGCATTACTGATTTTGGATGTTTTTTCATTAATGTAATATATTCAGCTCCATTCGTTTTATCTTTTTTTGCTTTATTGATATAACGATCAAATCCAATCATCCAACCTATACCAAACAAGCTATCAGATTCATCGGTCAACTTTAGTTTAGTAAACATTTTTTGTAATGTTTCAGACTTTAGGTAATCTTGATTAGTATGAGCCATAGCGAACATAGATACGTCAGATGGTGTTGCCAAAAAACCACCTCCCGCGTATTTGTAACTGCTGAAAACCTCAGGGGCATTAACTAATAAATCACCATGAAAAGTGTATGAGCTTTGTCGATTGGAGATAATAACGTCGTTATCATCAAAAGTTGTATTTATTAAATTTAATGGAGTGAAAACTTGTTCGCGTATTAAACTTTTGAAAGGAACATCTCCCGCAGCACTTTCCATAGCAGCACTAACCAAAGTCCATGCGTATGTCGAATATTTAAGCTTTTGACCGGGTATAAATAACAATTCATCTTGCTTAAAAATATCCAACGCATCAGCCGTAGTTTTATAATCTCCATTATTTAGGAACTCCCCTTTTTTATAATGACGAATCCCTGAAGTATGGCTGACCAATTGATTCAAAGTGATTTCCTTATGCTTTTCAGGCCACTCAGGAACATAACTACGAATACCTTTATTGAAATCAATTAAGTCTTTCTCATACAATCGCATTAAAGCAGCGGTAGTGATTACTTTGGCTACGCTACCAATGCGCATTTTGGTTTCTACCGTCATAGGCACTTTATGTTCTAAATTAGCAAAGCCAAATCCTTTGGCCCACTTTATGCCTGTTTTATCTGCAACTGCAACACTGATACCAGGTACAGAAGGTGAAACGACTGCTTCTTCAAAGACTTGAGTCGCTATTTTCTCAATGTCATTGGCGTGACAGTTAAGAGAAAATAAAATAACAAAAAATAATAATGTCCTATTTATGAACGAATTCATTTTTGATCCTTTTAAATAATATTTAGCTAATATAATTAACTAAATTTGTAAAATTCAATATACCGTTCAGATAACAAAGAGGAAAGTTAGCCGCAATTTCATATTCGCTATAACGAGCCTGTAGAATTACTCGTTTATCTTAAAATTTACTAATAAAATACTCTAACCGCATTAATTTCTTTTAACAATCAAAAACGTTTACGTTTTTGGAGGTGTTAATTTTACCATCGTTGATCATGAAATATTGGATCCGTGCGCCGTATTACTCAGTATTTCGACCAAGTACCTGACACCTTAACCACCACTGACTTAAAGCAGTATTTCAATAGCCTGATTTAAACGCACTCTCAAATAAGTCAGGTTATCAATCAAACCAAAAAATTACGTTATTTATCAGGTGTTTTTTATGACACTTTATTCGATGGGATTACGTTTAAGTGAAGGGCTTGATTTAACCATAAATGATATCGATAAATCGACAATACTGGTACATGTTCGTGATGGCAAAGGGGGTAAAGACCGCATGGTGCCCATTCTCTTATCGAACCATTAAAAGATCAAATAGCGAGAGTAGAAAATATTCACTAAAAAGACTTAGCTGAGGGTCTAGGTAAAACAAGTTTACCTGCGGGATTAGCTCGTAAATATCCCTTTGCTATCACTGAATTTAAATGGCAATACATTTTTCCTTCTACTGTTAGGTACCAGCACCCAACAGACGGTTATTATTGTCGGCATCACCTACATTGGACGGCTTTAAGTAAAGCGTTAAGAAATGCAGTGAAAAAAACTAACATTCACAAGCATGTTACTTCACATACCTTTAGGTATAGCTTTGCCACTCAGTTATTATTAGTGCAGATATTCGAACTGTACAAGAACTATTGGGACAAAATGGCGTTAAAACCACTCAAATTTACACTCATGTTATAGGTCAACATTCTTCTGTAATTTTAAGCCTTATAGATAAAATAATCATTAGAAAATATAGGGAAAAAAATGTTAAGTTAATGTCCACAAGGTTAAATTAGCATTAATAATTTGATCGGTTTTCGCTAGTGCCAAGGTGCTCGTTGTGGGTGTCAGTGTGTTAAAAATCATTTATAAATTGTATTCACTTTGGTGGCGATTTAAATAAGTCATTCATCAATAGGCACCAAGTTATTTACTTGGTCTTTATCTCTTAATTAACGAGCTGTTAATTAAGGGATAAACTAGGGTAGATATTGCTAATTGCAGTGTTTGAATAACATTACTGCCGCTTTGAACGATTTTACTAACTTCATAGGGTATAAATACGCTAAAATAGTGGTTCTTATTTACCCTTTGAGCCCTTTATCTTAATGACCTCTGTTACAACGCCTGCAACCTTTACAGAACTTGGCCTTATTACCCCTTTATTAGCGCGATTAGCAGAGCTGAAATATCAACAGCCAACGCCGATTCAAGCGCAAGCTATCCCAAGTGTATTAGCGGGACGTGATTTAATTGCAGGGGCAAATACTGGCTCGGGGAAAACAGCCACCTTTGCGCTTCCTATGTTACAGAAATTACGAGCTAACATCTCATCTAGCAGCAAAAGCAGCAAAGGTAACTATGTTACTGGTCTAATTCTAGTGCCTACCCGAGAGCTGGCCAAGCAAGTTGCTAATAGTATTAAATCTTATGCAGTGCATTTTAACGGTGAGATTAAAACCGTTGCTGTTTTTGGTGGCGTATCAGTTAATACGCAAATGCTGACATTACGCGGTGGCACTGATATTTTGGTTGCAACGCCAGGTCGATTACTCGATTTGATTTCAAGTAATGCCATTAAGCTTGATAGGGTTAACACCTTAGTGCTTGATGAAGCTGACCGCATGTTAAGTTTAGGTTTTGCTGAAGAGCTAACGGCGTTGTTAGCGTTAACGCCAACGAAAAAACAAATATTATTATTTTCAGCGACCTTTCCTGAACAAGTCAAATCGTTAACCCAAGAGCTGCTTAACAACCCGATTGAAATACAATTACAAAGTGCCGACGCCAGCACCTTAGTACAGCGTGTTTTTACCGTTAACAAAGGCGAAAAAACAGCCGTTTTAGCGCATTTGATCAAAGAAAATCAATGGCGACAAGCACTTATTTTCGTTAATGCCAAACACCACAGTGAACACTTAGCTGAAAAATTAGCTAAGCGTGGTATTACCGCCGCGGTGTTTCATGGTGATAAAGGCCAAAGTGAACGTAGTCGTGTACTTGACGGATTTAAAGCCGGCGAGATTGAAGTGTTAATTGCCACGGATATTGCTGCCCGTGGTCTAGATATTGAAAAACTGCCTGTAGTTATTAATTTTAACTTACCCAGAAGTCCATCAGACTATATGCATCGTATTGGTCGAAGTGGTCGTGCTGGAGAAGTAGGTTTAGCAATATCGCTTATCGATCATGAAGATTACCATCATTTTACCGTGATCGAAAAGAAGAACAAAATCTGGCTTGAACGTGAACAAGTGAAAGGTTTTGAAGCTGATGAAATTAGCGATGATTCAATTTTAGCCGCAGAGAAACCAATGGCAAAACCTGAAGGCACAGGTAAGAAAAAACGCAAAAAGAAAACGACAGTAAATGCCGATATCTGGTCGGGATATTCTAAGCCGGAATAACTGAACTCGCATAAATATTAGGATCTAACGTAGCCTTTACCTTTGTTGTAGAGGTGTTAATAGAAGTGTTAGCAGGACGAATTTCCAGAGCTAAGCGCACTTAAAAGCATTAATGATATTTAGTTGACTTTAAAGGCCGATACTTAACGTATCGGCCTTTTCTGTTTGATGCTTATTTACGTTATGAAGTTCAGAATGATTTTACCGTCTGTTCATGCCTTGAGCCGAAATGATGATGTGGTAGACTCTTGTTTTGAATGTATTCGATTACGTTATTATATATTTATTATTTAATTAAAGAGAACTCATGTTTGCCAATATCTCCCTACCTGCTTCTGACGAAATTATAGACTTGATGGCACGTTCATCGAAAGATGAAAGACCTTTTAAAGTTGATTTAACCTTAGGTGTTTATAAAGATACTAATGACAACGTAGTGTTAATGAAAGCGGTAAAGAAAGCCGACCAACAGCTTGCCAATGCAGGACGAAATAAAAGTTATGTCAGTTCAAAAGGTGATCTTGAATATGTTCAATTATTACAGGAGCTTGCGTTTTCAAACCAAGCAGTTAATGGCTATGTAAGTGGCATTCAAACGGCTGGGGGAAGTGGCGGTTTAAGAGCCCTATTAGATTTAATTAAACTAGCAAACCCTCAGGCCAAAATTTGGGTAAGTAACCCAACGTATGCCAACCATATTCCCACCATTATAGCCGCCGGCTTGGCTTATGAGGAATACCCTTTTATTGACGATAAAACGATGATGCTTGATGAAAGTGGACTGTTCAATACACTCAAAAAATTAGGCGATAATGACGTTGTGCTACTTCACGGCTCTTGCCATAACCCTTCAGGATTGCGTTTAACATTGCAACACTGGGAACTAATTGCACAGCTGTCAAAATCAACAAGTTTTTTGCCATTAATCGATACCGCTTATCAAGGGTTTGCTAACGGATTAAATGAAGATGCTGCGGGCTTAATTACTCTTGCTAATAAGGTTGAACGATTAGCACTTTGCGTGAGTTGTTCGAAAAACTTTGGTTTATACAGTGATAGAGTAGGTGCTGCTTATATTTTAAGTCCAACACAAGAAGAAGCTAACAAAGCACAATCTCAACTCGCTATTATGAGTAAAGCGACTTATTGGGTGCCACCTTCTAATGGCGCTGAAATTGTAAAAACCATTTTTAAAACACCTGAATTGAAAAAAATGTGGTCAGATGAACTTGCCCAAATAAATAGTAAAATTAAAGTTATAAGAGAAAAACTTTGCGCTGCATTTCGCCAATACTCAGGTGATAATTATTTTGATTATATTTTATCTCAAGAAGGCATGTTTTCTATGTTGCCAGCAACAGCAGAACAAATGGAAATACTGAGAGATAACTATGCCATATACGGCTTGAATAACGGACGAATTAATATTGCATCAATTCATGAAAAACATATTGATTACCTGGTAGAAAGTGTTTTATCGGTCACACGCATTAATAAATAATCTTTGAATATAAACGTTGGCATTTAAATGAGTTGCTACGACTTAATCGATATGATCAAATCGTATCCGTATTATAGTATGTCATTACCGTAGTTAGTTTAAGTGTCATAATTTGGCTTGCGGGATAAAAAAGCAATGTTGCCTTGTCGCTTCCACTTAAAATATTAGCCGCTGAAAATATTGGGATAAGTTAATTAAATAAGGCGTACCGCGATGTAAATCTTATTGTTTTCTTTTTTATCTCAGTTGTCACCTATCACCATTCAAAGCAGCTTTGCTGTTATCACATATCTTTCATTACTATTACTACCAGTATTACTTATATTAGTAAAAGGGTAGCAAGTGATCAAAATTAACTGAGAGTCATCTGCCAAAACGGGTAGCTCACCTGTTAAAGCATCAACAATATCAATCGCTTCAACTTGGTAAAGTTGGCTTTGACCATGTTTGTCAGCCAATGAAATTATATCGTTCATAAATACCTCCTCTAAAAAAGAAAAATGACTATCTCTATGTCCTGCAACAACAAAGGACTTGGTGCTTGTGGTTTGATTAAAAGGGGCAATAGCACCAACTG
>DPHE01000028.1:3334-12459 GCA_003521815.1 Colwellia sp. | reverse complement strand
TCCTTTATTCTTTTAGTATCGCTTCGTGATTCGTTACTCGAAGCTTCTATGCTTTACCAATTAGGCGCTCGTTTTTCGAAGAAAGCCGTTAAGCCTTCTTGTCCTTCAGACGATACGCGAATGGCTGCGATACGTTCACTGGTGTCTTTTAGTAAATTGTCATCAATTGTTTGAAACACAACATCTTGACTAAGCTTTTTGGCTTGACGTCTTGCTTGGTTACCATTAGCTAATAACGTCGCTACCATAGCGTTTACTGCATCAGTTAACTCTTCAGGAGATACCACTTCGTCAACTAAACCAATCTGCTGTGCTTTATCAGCAAAGAAGCGTTCGGCAGTTTGGAAGTAGCGACGACTTGCTTTTAAACCGATTGCATCGACAACGTAAGGGCTGATAGTAGCTGGTATTAAACCTAACTTAACTTCACTTAAACAAAAACTGGCTTTAGTGCTTGCGATAACAATATCGCAACAGCTAGCTAAACCGACTGCGCCACCAAAAGCAGCACCTTGGATTTTGGCGATAGTTGTTTGAGGTAAAAAGTTTAAAGCTTTCAGCATTGTTGCTAATGCATTGGCATCTTTTAGGTTATCTTCATACGAGTAACCGGCCATGCGCTTCATCCAACCTAGGTCAGCACCAGCACTAAAACTTTTGCCGTTTGAGGCTAAAATCATGGTGCTAATATCATCACGTTTACTGATATCGTTAAAAATATCAGTTAACTGTTTAATGATGCCGTCATCGAAAGCATTGTGTTTTTCAGGATTGTTCAAAGTAACGGTGGCAATACCTTGCTCATTAACTTCTAATAAAACCGTGTCGTTATTGGTATTCATAATAAGTACGCTTTACCCTTGTTATTTATGCAATTATGTACGGTTACATACGGAAGATGCCGAACTTGGTCTCTTCAATTGGTTTATTTAATGAAGCAGAGATAGCTAAGCCTAAAACTTGCCTAGTGTCGGCAGGATCGATAACGCCATCATCCCATAATCTCGCAGAAGCATAGTAAGGATGTCCTTGATGCTCATAGTCATCGATGATTGGTTGTTTAAAGCTTTGCTCATCGGCTTCGCTCCAAGTTTCACCTAGCTTTTCTTTTTTATCACGTGTCACTTGTGCTAAAACACCAGCGGCTTGCTCGCCACCCATCACTGAAATACGTGAATTTGGCCACATAAATAAGAAACGAGGATCATAAGCGCGACCACACATGCCATAATTTCCTGCGCCAAAGCTGCCACCGATTAAAATAGTAAATTTAGGTACTTGCGCGGTAGCAACCGCCGTAACCATTTTGGCACCATGTTTAGCTATACCACCTGACTCGTACTGTTTACCAACCATAAAGCCAGTAATGTTTTGTAGAAACACAAGAGGGATTTTTCGTTGAGCACAAAGTTGAATAAAGTGCGCTCCTTTTTCAGCTGATTCGCCAAACAGCACACCATTATTAGCCACAATGCCAACAGGGTAGCCATAAATATTAGCAAAACCACAAACTAGGGTACTGCCATATAGGGCTTTAAACTCATGAAAGTCACTGCCATCAACAATACGTGCGATAATTTCACGTACATCAAAAGGCTGACGAGTATCTTTAGGGATAATGCCGTATACATCTTCACTTGGATAAGCAGGTTCAACAACTTCTTCAAATTTTATGGTAACTGGCTTTACTCTATTGAGATTTTCAACAGCTGAACGTGCAATTTCAAGTGCATGATGGTCGTTTTGTGCATAATGATCTGTAACACCTGAAGTACGACAATGTACATCTGCGCCACCTAAATCTTCAGCACTTACCACTTCACCTGTAGCGGCTTTAACGAGTGGAGGACCAGCTAAAAATATAGTCCCTTGTTCTTTAACAATAATAGACTCATCTGCCATGGCTGGAACATAAGCACCACCGGCAGTACAAGAGCCCATAACAACAGCAACCTGAGGAATGTTATTGGCTGACATGTTTGCTTGGTTAAAGAAAATTCTACCAAAGTGCTCTTTGTCTGGAAATACATCATCTTGATTTGGTAGGTTTGCACCACCAGAATCAACTAAATAAATACAAGGAAGGTTGTTTTCTTGTGCAATAGATTGAGCTCTAAGATGTTTTTTTACGGTAAGCGGGTAATAAGTACCCCCTTTAACTGTGGCATCATTGGCAACAATAACACACTCTTGCCCTGCGACTCGGCCTATACCTGTGATGATTCCAGCACTTGGTACGTTATCATCATAAACTTTATAGGCGGCAAGCTGTGAAAACTCTAAAAACGCAGAACCGTCATCAAGTAATGCATTGACTCTGTCTCTTGGTAATAGCTTACCGCGTCCAAGATGTCGCTCACGAGAACGTTCGCCACCGCCAAGTTTTATTTCACTAAGTTTTTCTCGTAAATCATCTACTTGGGTTTGCATATGTGCAGCATTATCTAGGAAATCTTGGCTGCGAGTGTTTATTTTACTGACTATTTTTGCCACGGGAGAGAGCCTTTTATTTGTTTAATCACTACGGTTTAATTAAAATAAAAAAGTACAGAGTTGATAATTATCAATGAGTACTTTTGACGAATTAATGAGGCTGTACAGTAACTAGATGAATTACTACTTAGAGTTGTTGAATAATTCACGACCTATCAGCATACGACGAATTTCTGATGTACCAGCACCAATCTCATATAATTTTGCATCACGTAGTAAACGTCCCGCTGGAAATTCATTAATATAACCATTACCACCAAGCAGTTGAATTGCATCTAATGCCATTTGAGTGGCTAGTTCAGCCGAATATAGAATGACTGCTGCAGCATCTTTACGCGTTGTCTCAGCACGGTCACACGCTTGTGCAACTGTATAAGCGTAGCATTTAGCCGCATTCATTTGCGTATACATATCAGCTACTTTGCCCTGAACAAGTTGGAATTCACCGATAGATTGACCAAATTGCTTTCTATCGTGAATATATGGAATTACTAGATCCATACACGCATCCATAATACCTAATGGACCGCCAGTTAATACTAGTCGTTCGTAATCAAGGCCAGACATCAATACTCTAACGCCTTTACCTTCATGTCCTAAAATATTTTCAGCCGGTACTTCACAATCTTCAAACACTAGTTCACATGTATTTGAGCCACGCATACCAAGTTTGTCTAATTTTTGATGACGAGAAAACCCAGGGAAGTCTCTTTCAACGATAAATGCAGTAATACCTTTAGAGCCCGCACTTGTATCTGTTTTAGCATAAATAATATATACATTGGCATCTGGGCCATTGGTGATCCACATTTTATTGCCATTAAGTATATATTTGTCACCTTTTTTGTCTGCTCGTAACTTCATACTTACCACATCAGAGCCGGCATTAGGTTCACTCATCGCTAGAGCACCGATGTGTTCTCCAGTACATAGTTTTGGCAAGTATTTTAATTTTTGCTCGTGTGAAGCATTTTTGCTTAATTGGTTAATACATAAGTTTGAACATGCGCCATAACTTAAACCAACAGATGCTGATGCTCTGCTGATTTCCTGCATTGCAATGATATGTTCCATGTAACCTAAGCCAGATCCGCCGTATTGTTCATCAACAGTCATTCCTAATAAACCTAAATCACCAAATTTACGCCATAAATCATTTGGAAATTCATTATCAATATCAATCTGTGCAGCACGTGGTGCTATTTCATCACGAGCAAAAGCATTGACAGTATCGCGTATCATGTCGACAGTTTCACCTAAATTAAAGTTAAGTGAGCTAAATTGAGAAATCATATTTTATTCCTTTATTGTGTTTATGTTGTTAGTGTTGTTAATATATTTTGGCAGTTTTTTTCTATGTCATTTAATTCGATTAAAACGGCATTGATGTCATCAAGCTTTTGTTTTAAATCATCTTTTTTTTCTGATATTAATTCCATCATGATAGCTAATTGCTTAGCGCTGGATTTATCTGCATCATAAAGTTCAAATAAACGCCCCGTTTCACCTAGAGAAAATCCTAAGCGTTTACCACGTAAAATTAGCTTTAATCGAACTTTATCACGCTGATTGTAAATGCGTGTTTGTCCTTTACGTGTAGGGGCTAATAGTCCTTTATCTTCGTAAAATCTGATACTACGGGTAGTAATATCAAATTCTTTTGATAAATCACTAATAGAATAATTGTCTTGGGTTGCTTTGTTGATAATGGTCATTTTTGCTTTAACTTTTTTTATCTTAGTTTTCATTATTGAATTACACTACAGGAAGTTTACGTAAACGTAAAGCAAGATGTATGGTAATGTTTCAATAAAGTTTGTTTGTTATATTTTATAAAGATGCACATTTTAGTTAAAAGTTAACAATCGATAATTCAATTTACGACAGCTAAAATAAAAAACAATTAAGACTAGTACTAAAGTTACATTGGCGTAAAAATTAAATTGAGTTACGGTGTCTTTAATTATAAATTTATTTTTCTCTTTTTTTGGAGTGTGTTGTGTCTATTTCTGATCCAGTTGTTATCGTTTCCGCATTAAGAACCCCTATGGGGGGCTTTAGTGGCTGTCTAGCTAATACTAGTGCCACAGCGCTTGGTGCAACAGCAATAAAAGCCGCTGTACAACAAGCAAATTTAACCAATGATCAGGTTGATGAAGTTATTATGGGCTGTGTGTTACCGGCTGGTTTGAAACAAGCACCGGCTAGACAAGCTGCTATTGCTGCAGACTTAGCTTTATCAACGGTTTGTACTACAATTAATAAAGTATGTGGCTCTGGTATGAAAGCCGTAATGCAAGCACACGATGGATTACTTGCAGGCTCAATTGGTGTTGCTATCGCTGGTGGCATGGAAAGTATGAGTAATGCACCGTATCTTTTACCTAAAGCACGAGCTGGAATGCGTATGGGCCATGGTCAAGCACTTGATCATATGATGCTTGATGGTTTGGAAAATGCGTATGATGGTATTTCTATGGGCTGTTTTGCACAAGAAACAGCTGATGAAAGCTCTTTTACCCGTGAGCAAATGGATGAATTTGCAATTAGATCATTATCACGTGCTAATGCTGCAATTGATTCTGGTGCTTTTAAAAATGAAATAGCGCCTGTTACCATTATAAACCGACGCAAAGAAGTTACTATTGATACTGACGAGCAGCCGGGTAATGCACGTCCGGATAAAATACCTTCTCTGCGAGCAGCTTTCAAAAAAGATGGCACTATAACGGCTGCTAACTCTAGTTCTATTTCTGATGGTGCGGCAGCATTGGTCATGATGAAATTATCAACAGCGAAAGTTCATGGTTTAACACCACTTTGTAAAATTGTTGCCCATGCCACGCATGCACAAAAGCCAGCCGAATTTACCATAGCACCTGTTGGAGCGATGAATAAGTTATTAGATAAAGCGGGTTGGACTGTAAAAGATGTTGATTTATTTGAAATAAATGAAGCGTTTGCTATGGTGACTATGCTCGCTATTAAAGAGATGAATTTAGATATTGATAAAGTTAATATTCATGGCGGTGCTTGTGCTTTAGGGCACCCATTAGGTGCTAGTGGAGCACGTATTATGGTAACGCTTATTCATGCATTAAAGGATAAAGGGTTATCAAAAGGTGTTGCTTCTTTATGCATTGGTGGCGGTGAAGCCACAGCAATTGCGCTTGAGATACTGTAACAAATTCTATTTAAGGAATTTCTGTAATTGATAAAATATTCCTTTCAATGCCCATGTTGGGATTGTCGATACTGCGTCGGTGACAATCCCATTATTTTTTTAAAAAGGCGTGAAAAATAGTAAGGATCATCGTAGCCAATTTTTAACGCAACGTCTTTAATTGAAATGTTCGATTCATCGAGTAATTTACACGCATGTTTTATTTTTAATTCTAAAAAATATCGTATAGGACTAACACCGGTATGCTGTAAAAATTTCTTTGCAAAATAAAACTTTGACAAGTTTAACGAGTCAGCTATTTGTTGTAAGTTTATTTTTTGACTAATATTTTCTTCCATAAAGCCTGTCACTTTAGACAAATTAAAGTCTTGCTTTAGCTGTTCTAGTTTCACCGGACTATTAACGGTGAATAGCGCAAACATCTTTTTGATAATATTTGAAGCAAGGATAAAGGAGCTTAATTGATAACTTTTATTTCTTGTGGCAAGTAATTGTTCAAATTCGTTAATAAACGCTGCTTGGTTAGATATATTTAAAATTAAATTAGTGTTGTTTACACCAATAAAATCCATGAATTGTTCAAATAAGTGCCCCTCAATGTGAACCCAATAAATTGACCAAGGTTCTTTGTTACTTGACTTATATTGGTGTTCTGTTCCTTTAGGTAAAAAAAGAATATCACCTTTATTTATCATACCTTTGCATTTAGATGTACTAAACTGCCCAACACCATCAAAACAAAAAATAATTAAATTATCACTGTGGTTGTGCCTTTTAGTGTAATGATTATTTGCCAAAACATACTTTCCAAATGATGAAGGGTAAAGACCACGACTTAATATATTCAAGGCTAATTGATTTATTAATGGTTTAGGGATTAGATATCTAATACTGTTTTTCGGTAGCGGCCAGTTGGATGCAGTGCTCATTATTAAGTCTCTTATGGGTATAGCAAGATAATCCATCAAAGTGGCAAGTTAATCAATGTATTTTTAATAATTAATTTGCTTTAATCAATACACGTACTATTAATTTGCTTGAGTAAATTACAAAGATACACAAGACAGTTCAAAATGCGAGTTTCAGGATGTCTGAGCGAATCATGATTAATGTGCATCTTTTTATTAATGGTTGTTCCATTAAAAACAGATGTAATGATGAGCATGTTTTTCTCAGTCATCACCGCAGGGCTGGTTTAGAAACGTATTATGCTACGTTATTTATTTTGATAAAGGAGTAACCATTATCTTCAATAAATTCCTTGCCTAAAGACGTTTCTAATTCCAGCTGAATTCTGTATTTTGAATCAGCTTGGGTATCTATATTTAATGCATTTTTTTTAACAGCGGTAGTTATAGACATTCGTCTATGGACTAGCGCTTCTTAGTTAACTTAGATATTTAGGGGTTTAATGTGAATTTTGATTTAACCGAAGATCAACAAATGTTTGCTGATCTTGCTAAGCAATTTAGCGACAGTGAATTATTACCTAATTCAGCAAAATGGGATCAAGAGTCTATTTTCCCTAAAGAGGTTATTGCCAAAGCGGGCGAGCTCGGTTTTTGTGGTTTATATTCGCCTGAAGATGCAGGTGGGTTAAGTCTAAGTCGTCTAGATTCATCTATTATTTTTGAACAATTGGCAATGGGTTGTACCGCAACTACGGCAATGATGACTATTCATAATATGGCCACGTGGATGGTTGCTAGTTGGGGAACAAGCGATGTGAAAGATACTTGGTGCCCTTCACTTGTTTCAGGTGAAAAACTTGCTTCATATTGTTTAACTGAACCAGGCTCAGGCTCTGATGCAGCCTCTTTAAGCACCTCTGCAAAAATAGATGGAGATCATTACGTTGTTAATGGCTCAAAAGTTTTTATTTCAGGTGCCGGCGATACTGATATTTTAGTTGTCATGGTTCGCACAGGAGAAGCCGGTCCTAAAGGTATTTCAGCACTTGCCATACCGGCTGATTTAGACGGTATTATCTACGGAAAATCGGAAGAAAAACTGGGGTGGAATGCTCAACCTACACGTCAAATTACCTTTGATAACGTAAAAGTTCCCGTGGAAAATTTACTTGGAAATGAAGGTGAAGGATTTTCAATAGCAATGAAGGGACTTGATGGCGGTCGAATTAATATCGCTGCTTGTTCTATCGGTACTGCACAACAAGCATTAAATTCAGCTATGGGATATATGCAAGAACGTGAACAATTTGGCAAACCACTTGCCGCTTTTCAAGGTTTACAATTTAAACTTGCGGATATGGCTACCGAGTTAGTTGCTGCTCGTCAGATGGTACGTTTGGCTGCTTATAAATTGGATGGAAATGATCCAGAAAAAACAGCTTATTGTGCTATGGCTAAACGTTTTGCAACTGATGTTGGTTTCCAAGTATGTGATGCGGCATTACAAATTCACGGTGGCTATGGCTACATCAAAGAATATCCATTAGAACGTCATTTTAGAGATGTACGTGTTCATCAAATACTTGAAGGCACAAATGAAATTATGCGCGTTATTATTGCCCGTCGCTTATTAACTGAAGGTGCAGGTCAACTTTTATAAGACGTTAAAATATCAACCGAATGTAAATTAAAATATAAATAAAAAGAGAATAAGAATTATGTCCGACTATTCATCACAGTTTCTAACGGTAGAAATAATAAAAAACACCGCGGTAGTGACTTTTAATAATCCACCTGCTCACACATGGACACAGCAAAGTTTAACCGATCTACGTGACTTGGTTTTAACGTTAAATGAAGATAAAAATATTTATGCGTTAGTACTCAATGGCTCAGGTGATAAGTTTTTCTCAGCGGGTGCCGATTTAAACGTTTTTGCAGAGGGTTGTAAAAAAGTAGCTAAAGAGATGAGTGATATATTTGGCGAAGCCTTTGAAACTTTATCTAATTTTCGAGGTGTTTCTATTTCAGCCATTAATGGCTATGCCATGGGCGGCGGTTTAGAAGTCGCGTTAGCATGTGATATTCGTGTCGTTGAAGATCACGCTGTTCTGGCATTGCCTGAAGCGAGCGTTGGTTTACTACCTTGTGCTGGCGGTACGCAAAATTTGGCGATACTTGTGGGTGAAGGTTGGACTAAACGAATGATTTTGTGTGGCGAACGTGTTGATGCCGCAACGGCTTTACGTATTGGGTTAGCTGAAGAAGTTTTTGCCAAAGGCGAAGGTAAATCAGCAGCAATAGCATTAGCAGCAAGAGTTGCAAAGCAAAGTCCTGTTGCGGTTGCAGCGTGTAAAACACTTATTCAAAAAAATAGAGCAATGCCAATCGCGCTAGCATTACCGCAAGAGCGCCAAGCGTTCATTGATTTATTTGATTCAGAAGATCAAAAAGAGGGTGTACAAGCATTTTTAGATAAACGTAAACCCGTTTGGCAAAATAAATAGTGGTTGAATAAATAGATAAAAAATAAAAAT
>DPHE01000028.1:0-3174 GCA_003521815.1 Colwellia sp. | reverse complement strand
AAAAATAAAAATTAAATAGGAATTTTATATGACCCAAGTAGTGACCTTTCAAGAGATAGATAGTGCCAATGGTAAAAAGATTGCCGTTATAACATTAAATTCTCCAAAATCATTAAACGCCTTAGGTATGGATATGATCGATTTGATTTATCCAAAACTAAAACAGTGGCAAACGCAAGATGACATCGCTGCTGTTTTTCTTCAAGGGGAAGGCGAGAAAGCTTTTTGTGCTGGTGGCGACATCGTGTATATGTACAATGACATCATAGCTGATAAGGGCAATTTTTCTCCAGGCGTTGAAAAATATTTCAAAACAGAGTATCAACTTGATTATTTTATTCATACGTACAATAAACCTATTATTGTTTGGGGTAATGGAATTGTCATGGGCGGTGGTCTTGGCTTAATGGTTGGTGGCAGTCATCGCGTTGTTACTGAAAGTTCTCGAATCGCAATGCCAGAAATTAGTATTGGACTGTATCCAGATGTGGGTGGAAGTTACTTTTTGAATAAAATGCCTGGAAATTTCGGTATGTTTTTAGGTCTAACTGGTGCATCTATTAATGCAGCGGATGCTAAGTATTGTCATTTAGCTGACTATTTTATCGCTAGTGATAATAAAAACAGTTTAATTGAACAGTTAACACAAGTAGATTGGCAAGAATCAATTAAAGATAATCATGATAAAGTTTCAAACTTGCTAGCTGATTTTGAAAAGAATTCTATCAGTAAACTGCCTGAATCAAAACTTAGTGAGCATGAACCATTAATAGAGGAAGTCACTAGCTTTGATAATCTAACATCAATTGTAGATGGTATTTTATCAGTTAAAACTGAAGATAAATGGTTTTCTCGAGCACAAAAGTCTCTTAAAAGTGGTAGCCCATTAAGTGCTTCTTTAACCTTCCAACAAATACAATGTGGCGCATCACTCTCATTGGCTGATTGCTTTCGAATGGAATTAAGCTTGTCGGTTAAAGCCGGACAGTTTGGCGAATTTACTGAAGGCGTTAGAGCACTGTTGATTGATAAAGATTATTCCCCTAAATGGCATTTTTCTTCTATAGAAGCAGTAGATAAAAAAGTCGTTGATTGGTTTTTTGAATCTAAATGGACACCAGAGCAACACCCATTAGTTCATCTAGGTAGTTAATAGGTAGCTAATATGTAACTAACAGGCAACTAAGCGATTTTATTAAATTTGTAATAAAATCATTTTAAATAATTATAAGGAAAGAATAATGGCGAATATTGCATTTATTGGTTTAGGAAATATGGGTGGTCCAATGGCCATTAATCTTATTAAAGCAGGACACGATGTATGTGTATTTGATTTATCAGAGTCTGCTGTTTCACAAGTAGTAGAAGAAGGTGCAAGCACCAAAGCTAGCGCAATTGAATGTGTTAAGGACGCTCAGTTTATCATTTCTATGCTCCCGGCAGGAAAGCATGTTGATGGTGTATATCTGTCAGCTGAAACAGGTTTGATAAATTATATTGCTAAAGGCAGTATTGTGATCGACTCGTCGACTATCGATGCAGCAACATCACGGAAAGTTGCGACTGCTTTAGCACAAAAAGGTATTAACTTTGTTGATGCTCCAGTTTCTGGTGGTGTTGGTGGTGCTATTGGCGGAACATTGAGCTTCATGGTTGGCGGTAGTACTGAAGAGTTTAGTAAAGTTGAACCTATTCTAAATGCAATGGGGAAAAATATTTTTCATGCAGGCGATCATGGCGCAGGTCAAATTGCGAAGGCATGTAATAACATGTTGCTCTCAGTACTGATGGTTGGTACCAGTGAAGCGTTACAACTCGGTATTGCAAATGGTTTGGATGCTAAAGTATTATCAAACATCATGAGTAAAAGCTCAGGCAGTAACTGGACACTCGACGTGTATAATCCTTGTCCGGATGTTATGGAAAATGTGCCGTCATCGAATGATTATCAAGGTGGTTTCATGGTAGATCTTATGGCTAAAGACTTAGGCTTAGCTATGGATACAGCGGTACAAAGCCAATCATCAACCCCTTTAGGTGCATTAACACGTAATTTGTTTGCAATGCATGCCGCTTCAGGAAATGGAGGAAAGGACTTTTCAAGTATATTCAACTTGTTTAACAAAAAGTGATTATGAATGTAATATATCTAAGCTCTTTGGCGATGTCTTAATCATAATTCGCCCAGGCAGCCTGAAACTCTTTTATTGAAGTGGCCTGGGCACAAATAGAGAATTTTATGAATTTAGAAAATAAAACCATTGTCATCACTGGTGGTGGCCAAGGCCTTGGCCGTATTATGGCAATTAGCTTTGCTAAAAGTGGTGCGAATATAGCTTTAATAGATTTAAACGAAGAGCTATTACGCGAAACTGTTGGATTAGTTGAACAAAACGGCAGCGTAAATACGAGTGCTAAATATTATCTTGCCAATGTTAGTAATGAAGCACAGGTTGAAAGTACCTTTAAACAAATCAACGATGATTTTAATGGTATTGATGGTTTAGTTAATAATGCAGGTATATTACGAGACGGTCTGTTGATTAAAGCCAAAGATGGTGAGGTAATTAATAAAATGTCATTAGATGATTTCCAGTCCGTTATTGACGTTAATTTAACGGGCGTATTTCTTTGTGGCCGAGAGGCTGCTGTCCATATGATTGAATCGGGTAACAAAGGTGTCATTATAAATATGTCTTCTATTGCACGAGACGGTAATATAGGGCAAACCAATTACTCTGCTGCTAAAGCAGGTGTTGTTGCGATGACAGCAACTTGGGCAAGAGAACTAGGAAAACATGGCATTAGAGTGGGTGCAATCGCGCCAGGTGTTATTCGAACGGCAATGACAGATTCGATTAAACCAGAAATACGTGACAGGTTAGTAAAGATGCAAGCAATTGGTCGTTTGGGTGATGCAGATGAAATTGCGCATACGGCAAAATATATTTTCGAAAATGAATTCTTTACTGGCAGAGTTGTAGAAATAGATGGGGGTCTTGCAATGTAACTGTCAATATAGCACCTTGCTTGATTGTTTTTTGTTAAAGTTGTACGAGATTTAGACGCTTGAACTGAATATGCAAAATAAAATGATAAAAGATGCTTTTTGTACTTGACCTAAAATGAAAACTCTATCTCATGCGCTCCAGTTCCAAGGGGCTCAGCCAAAAA
>DPHE01000006.1:1771-4952 GCA_003521815.1 Colwellia sp. | reverse complement strand
ATGAATTTGTAACAAGCATAGACGATGAAAAAAAAGTAAGTGCCGCTTAGCTTTCGTTTAGTTTAGCCTTCGATTCAGCTTAGAAATGACTAAACTAACCTTTTTCTATTAATATAAATAGCGTTAGTAAACCTGTATCAACTAGCACTTTATTAACAATAACTAAGATTAGCTCTTGTTAGTTAACGTTTGAGAACTCCATGACAGACATCATTTTTACCGATAAAAAATCTCCAATTTCAGTAAGTAGCCAAACAACCCATAAAACAAATTGTCCCTATTGTGGCGTTGGTTGTGGTATTGAAGCCACCGTTGAAAACAATAAAATCATTGCCGTAAAAGGTAATGTAGAACACCCTGCCAATTTAGGGCGCTTATGCGTAAAAGGGTCTTCACTTCATGAAACACAAGGTTTTCATAATCGAATTTTAAGCCCTCGTGTTCAGGGTAAAGACGTCAGTTGGGATGAAGCAACATCAACTGTTGCTAAACATTTTCAAGAAACAATAGCGCAATATGGCCCTGATTCTGTCGCCTTTTATCTATCAGGCCAGCTACTTACCGAAGATTATTATGTTGCCAATAAGCTAATGAAAGGCTTTATTGGTTCAGCCAACGTTGATACAAACTCGCGCTTATGTATGGCTGCTGCAAGTGCCGCACACAAACGTGCCTTTGGTGAAGATGTTGTTGCCGGCTGTTATGAAGATTTAACCTCAGCCGATGCTATTTTCATTATTGGCGCTAACCCAGCATACGCACACCCTATTGTTTATCAGCGTATGATTAAGGCGCGTGAAGAAAACCCAACACGTAAAATAGTCGTAATTGACCCACGTAATACTGCCTCAGCTAAAGATGCCGATTTACATTTAGCGATAAAGCCCGGCAGTGATGCCTATTTTTATAACGGCTTATTATTGTATTTAGCCGAAGAAGGTAAATTAAATCACGATTATATAGCAAAACATTGTCAAGGATTCGATCAAGCACTACAAACGGCGCAAAGCCAGTTTTCTGATATTGCGGCCGTAGCAACCGCCTGTGATATCGAGCTTTCATTATTACTAGAGAGCTACCAAATATTTGCTGAAACTGACAATGTGGTGACTTTCTTCTCGCAAGGCATCAATCAATCATCATCCGGTGTTGATAAAGGTAACGCGATTATTAACTGTCATTTAGCGACAGGAAAAATAGGCCGAGAAGGCGCGGGTGCTTTTTCAATTACCGGACAACCTAATGCCATGGGTGGGCGTGAAGTAGGCGGTTTATCTAATCAACTTGCCGCCCATTTACATTTTGAAAACTCAAATGAAATAGATTTAGTTAAACGCTTTTGGCAAGCCCCCAACGTTGCTACTAAACAAGGATTAAAAGCGGTTGAGCTATTTGACGCGGTTGATTCAGGGAAAATTAAAGCCATTTGGATCATGGCGACAAACCCCGTGGTAAGTATGCCAAACGCTAACCTAGTTAAACGAGCATTAAAAAAATGCCCGATGGTTGTGGTGAGTGAATGTTATGAAAATACCGACACGGTAAAGTATGCCGATGTCGTTTTACCCGCCAGTACATGGGGTGAAAAACAAGGATCTGTCACTAATTCAGATCGTACTATATCTGTGCATAAAAGTATGATTAATGCCCCAGGCGAAGCAAAAAATGATTGGCAAATAATCACAGATGTCGCGCACGCATTAGGTTTTAAAGAGGCGTTTAATTATCAGCATCCGGTTGATATATTCAGAGAACATGCAGAGCTATCCGGTTTTGAAAACAGTCATCCTTTCGCGTACAAAAGAAATGAAAATGATATTTATCGTGTTTTTGACATATCTGCCTTGGCAAATATCTCACAAGCTGAATATGAAAACTTATCTCCTATCAAATGGCCAGTTAATATCGCTAACCCAAAGGGGGTAAAACGTCTATTCACGGATGGAATTTTTGCTACTGAAAATCAAAAAGCTAACTTTATTCCAATTATTGCACAGTTACCAAAAGTATTACCTGATATCAGCCAAGTGGTTATGAACTCGGGCCGAATTCGTGATCAATGGCACACTATGACTAGAACGGGCCGTGTTGCTAAATTAATGACACACTCTGATGAGCCTTCTATTGCAGTAAACCCTAATGACGCCAAGCGTTTTCAATTAGAAGACAAACAACTCGCTGTTCTTTCAAATTTAGGCGCTGAATTTATTGGCCGAGTGAATATTACACCCGAACAACGTACAGGTGAAATATTTGTACCTATTCACTGGAACGATAACTTCTCAGCTTCTGCCCGTGCTTCCGCACTGGTGAACCCCATTATCGACGCTATTAGCGGGCAACCCGAATTTAAGCACAGCCCCGTTAATATTAAGCCGTTTAATTCAGTGTGGTCGGGCTACTTAATTTCTTCACAAGCAATTAGTTGCCCAACAAACTACTGGAGTAAAATTCAACTTGAACAAGGTCACAAATATTTATTATCTGACCAGCAAGCATTAGGTGAAGATGAAACAATTTTAGCTAATTTATATCCGAAAATTGATGATTGGTTAGTATTAAAAGACGATCAACAAAATGTATTACGCATTGCAGGTTTTATTGACAACAAGTTGCATTGCTTCTTTGCTGCAAGCACTGATTTAGATCTGAAATTTAATACTCGTTTTATTGAAGGACAATTAAATAAAACACATACGATAAAAACCCGCTTTAAATTAATGTCTGGCCTTGATAGCGATGGTAAAAATGATGTAGGTGCCATGATTTGTTCATGTTTTCAAATTGGTGAAAAAACCATAAAAGACGCGATTAAATCAGGGCAATGTAAATCTATAGAAGCCTTAGGGAAATCATTAAAATGTGGAACTAACTGCGGTTCATGTATTCCTGAATTGAAAACATTTTTACCTAATGAGCATACTATTACGAATAGGTAATATCGTTTCTTGATGAAAATTCTGTTCCCTGTTAGATAACACTTCAGAAGTACGCAACCAAAAGGAGTAATAAAAATATTCGTTCAAATTAGATATACCACCTAACGTACCACCTTAGAAGTGGTCTGCCACAGTGTTTTATGAAGTCTAGTGAAACGACGGGCTAGCTTGTAGCCCTTGTTTTGATTGGGTTTTGATGCCTCATGGCACCTGATGGATATTGAATATGGCGGTGAGCGAGA
>DPHE01000006.1:1170-1624 GCA_003521815.1 Colwellia sp. | reverse complement strand
TATGGCGGTGAGCGAGAGATTCGAACTCTCGAAAGGGATAAACCTTTACACGCTTTCCAGGCGTGCGCCTTCAGCCACTCGGCCAGCTCACCGTATAACTTTAGTTTCAAAGTTGCGATATGTTAGTTAAAAACCTTTTAACACGCAAGTATAAATCGGGCATAAGCAGATAAAAATTAAGTTATTGCTTAAACACTATTCAATGTTTAATTATCTAAGCATTTCCTTTAACTTTAAGCTGATTTTCTGCTGCAAAATTTAGCATGCGATGTAATGGTATTAGCGCTTTTTCAGCTAAATCCACATCAACGGTAATTTCTTTACCTAATGGATTTTCTAATGCCTCTGAAATAGATTTCAAACCATTCATAGCCATCCAAGGGCAATTAGCACAACTGCGGCAAGTAGCGCCATTTCCGCCTGTTGGTGCAGCAACAAAAGTCTTAGTTGGGTT
>DPHE01000006.1:0-913 GCA_003521815.1 Colwellia sp. | reverse complement strand
GTTGAGCCGACTGCGTCAGCCATTTCTACAACATTGGCTGGTGATTCAGGATGAACTAACACGCCAGCATCCGGGTACTGAATTTTTAGATCATGTAACGCTTTCGCTTTAAACTCATCATGAACAATACAAGTGCCCTGCCACATTAGCATTTTTGCACCTGTCATTTTTTCAATGTATGCTCCAAGATGACGGTCAGGTCCCCACAAAATAGGTTTACCTTCACTTTCAAGCATTTCTACAATTTCTAAAGCGATGCTTGATGTCACAACCCAATCTGCTCGGGCTTTAACCGCAGCAGAGGTATTCGCATAAACCACAACCGTATGGTCAGGGTGTTCATCACAAAAGGCTGAGAACTCTTCAATAGGACAACCTAGATCTAATGAACAGGTCGCTTCTAGTTCAGGCATTAACACTGTTTTTTCTGGCGTTAAAATTTTAGCCGTTTCGCCCATAAACTTAACACCAGCCACAATGAGTGTTTTTGCAGGGTGTTGATTACCAAAACGCGCCATTTCCAAGGAATCTGCAACACAGCCCCCTGTTTCTTCAGCTAATGCTTGAATTTCAGGATCAGTATAATAATGAGCAACCAACACAGCATTTTTTTCAATCAACAAGGATTTTATTTTTGCTATATATTGTGTTTTTTCATCAAGATTTAATAGTGCTGGCTTAGCTGGATATTCAAATTTAAAATCAACAGCGGCATTGGATTGGGTCATTCTTACTCTCTATTTTACATACGTTGAGAAACGCGCTAATTATAAGGGAAAGCACAAGGAATGTGTAGTATTAAGCAACAACGGTCCTTAAAAACGATTAGGAGAGAAATTACTTATGCCTTTTTAGAATTTGCTTTGAGTCGACGTATATTTGTAAGGTCAAAGCCAGAGTTAACAACCGTGAA
>DPHE01000021.1:23901-25130 GCA_003521815.1 Colwellia sp. | reverse complement strand
TGCTCAGCGCTCGAAACGCTCGTACGCTCTTGCCCAGGGTCGACATCAATTTTTAATTGTAAGAAGCCTTCATTTCGCCCACGCAACATCGCTAACATGCGATGTGATGGTACTGTTTTCAATTTTTCACTGTGGTCGAAATAATCACGAAACTTTATCGCGGCTTGCTCTTGCCCTTTAATTAACTTAGCGGTTAAATGCGCTTGTTTTAACATATGATTACGCAATTTTTGCAATAAATTCGCATCTTCACTAAAGCGTTCCGCTAAAATAGAACTTGCGCCATCTAACACAGATTTAACCTCATCAAACCCTGCCGACTTATTCAAATATGACAACGCTTCTTGTTCAGGCTTAAGCTGCCAGTTGTTAAATAAACTATTAGCCAGTGGCTCAATCCCTGCTTCGATGGCCATTTGCCCTTTGGTACGGCGTTTGGGTTTATAAGGTAAATATAAATCTTCTAGCCGAGTTTTGTTATCTGCATTAGCAATTTGCTTCGCTAACTCAGCCGTTAATTTATCTTGCTGCTTAATACTCGTTAATATCACCTGACGACGAGCCTCTAGATCACGTAGATAACTTAACCGTTGCGCTAAATGACGCAGATGATTGTCGTTCAATCCTTGCGTTGCCTCTTTTCGATAGCGAGCAATAAATGGCACCGTGTCACCGCCATCTAATAATGTGATGGCAGTATTGATTTGACTAGTGTTAACGTTAAGTTCTTGAGCGATTTGTTCGGCAATGGCTGACATTAATTTACAGTTCCGTGTTAGTGCTAGATTTTGGTAATTATTTACTGACTCTGAACTTGTCGAAGGGTCCTCACGCTCAGCGTGAACGGTAAACTACCCCGTTTGTCCTGAGCCTGAAGAAGGTGGCCAGTTAAATAAATACAAATTTTTTAATGTTGTTGATCATACCAGAAACTTACTTAGGCGGATATTGAACTTTAATTGAAAAGTAACGAGTGGCAACAGTTCAACTTTAATTTACTTAGGTTAGAATGTAGTGAGTAAACTAATACGATTAGTCCCAAGGAATCAAATGAAGACGTTATTAACAGCAAAAAATCACGGTACCCCTCTTTTTGTCTTTGAACAAAAATACGCTTTCGAGTCTTGGTTATCAAAACAGACACCCTTTAGTCAAAACTGGCTTACACAAATAAATTTTTCTGGTAACGGTTTAGCGCTTATCCCTAATGAACAAGGCGAATTAGCTCA
>DPHE01000021.1:0-23538 GCA_003521815.1 Colwellia sp. | reverse complement strand
CTAGTGGATAGCGCGATAAAGTATGCGGAGGCAACGGCTTTAGTGCGTGACTTAATCAATACACCTGCTGCGGATATGATGCCCAAAGAGTTAGGTGAAAGCGCACAAGCACTGGCGGATAATTTTGGTGGAATACTCAAACAAATTATTGGCGAAGATTTGCTAACCCAAAACTATCCAACCATACATGCGGTTGGGCGTGCAAGTGCTCACCAACCCCGTTTGATTGATTTAACTTGGGGTAACAAACAGCACCCTAAAATTACCTTAGTGGGTAAAGGGGTATGTTTTGATAGCGGTGGGTTAGATTTAAAACCGTCTGCCGGTATGCGCAATATGAAAAAAGACATGGGTGGCTCTGCTCATGTACTGGGTTTAGCGCACTTAATTATGTCGCATAAGTTACCGATTAATTTACGCGTCTTAATTCCGGCAGTTGAAAATGCAGTATCAAACAATGCCATGCGACCCGGTGATGTACTAACCACGCGCAGTGGTTTGACGGTAGAAATAGACAATACAGATGCCGAAGGTCGCTTAGTCTTATGTGATGCATTAACCGAAGCAGATCAAGAGTCACCCGAGTTAATCATCGATTTTGCGACATTAACAGGTGCTATGCGAGTGGCGTTAGGAACAGAATTACCCGGCTTTTTTTCAACCTGTGATGAGATTGCAGCAGGTATCACCAACGCTGGCAGTAAAATCAGTGATCCCGTTTGGCGTATGCCGCTTTATCAACCTTATAACGACCTATTTAAAAGTACTATTGCCGATATGGCTAACTGCTCAACTACTCCTTTTGGTGGAGCGATTACAGCCGCGCTTTATTTACAGAAATTTATTCGTAAGGAAACTAATTGGGTACATTTTGATGTGATGGCATTTAATGTTCGGACTTTATCGGGTCGGCCTTTAGGTGGCGAAGCTTTCGGCATACGTGCCGTGTTTGATTATTTACAAACACAATATAAATAACGAATCATAAAATTTAAAAATGTTAACGACAAAATAAAGCCTCACGTTATAATACCCGAGGCTTTATTTTTATGAGGAAAATAATATGACTAAGATATCAGGTGAACAAATTCGCCGAGAAGTAATGGGCGATGAATTTGTTGATCGCGCGTTGAATAATACTGATGATTTCACCCAGCCGATGCAAGATTACATCAACGACCATGGTTGGGGATCAACATGGCAAAGAGAAGGGCTAGATCGTAAAACGCGTAGTTTAGTCACCATTGCTATGTTAGCTGCATTAAAAGCGCCACAAGAACTCAAAGGTCACATTCGCGGCGCACTCAATAATGGCGCAACTAAAGAAGAAATTCGTGAAGTATTATTACACAGTGCCGTTTATTGTGGTGCGCCTGCAGCACAAGAAGCCTTTAGAGCGGCAAAAGAGGTTCTGTAACTCAACGGTTATAAAACGTCGTGATGAAAGCGCCATGATGACAAACTTCTTATTTAGTGGGTGAGCAGATCATCCACTAACATTACTTTATATTCCTCATATACTTATCTCTCAGATACCTAATAATACATGCCAATGTAGATCAATCAGGAAAAATTTATTATTAAGAAAGAATGTCATTTCAGCCGTGCTTAACTCCTTCGACAGGCTCAGGATGAACGGAGACGTGGGAATACTCACTAGCACCGCTTTGGAGCGTGGCGTGGTCAGTCAAACCATAAACCGTTCGCCCTGAGCATCTCCGTTCGCCCTGAGCGCGAAGCAGTCGAAGGGTGCAGTCGAAAATCACATTATTAATACACTCCTGACTAAAGTACATAGGCAAGTAATACTATGAATGAATAAACCCACCCATCATTCGATAAGTTTCATCACATTCACTTTTAACAAAACTATCAAGTAACATATAAGCATGAATCATCCCATCAAAGGTATATTCTTCTACTTTTACTCCCGCTTTCTCTAGCGCCTGAGCATAAGCATAACTTTCATCTCTTAGGGGATCACAGCCCGCCGTAAAAATAAGGGTTTGAGGCATACTGCTCGCCATTGGCATAAACAAGGGCGATGCCTGTTTAGCCAGTACTTTATCTTGAAAATAGCAGTTAAAATACCAGATCATTTTTTCTTTTTCTAATAAAAATCCCGTGCCATTTTCTTCAATAGAGTCACTGCTCATAGTGTAATCTACGCTAGGGTAAACAAGAATTTGCTTATCAATGTTAACTGTAGAATTACCAATATTTTTACTAGCCAACGTTGTACAAATAGCCGCGCCAGCACTGTCACCCGCAATAATTAATTGCTGATTAAACTTTACGTCCGATAAAACCTCTTGATAATGTTCTAATGCGTATTGGCTATCATCAATACCTGCTGGGTAGGGGAATTCTGGCGCGAGCCTATATTCCACAGCAATAACAACGCAATTACCGGCTTTCGCTATTTTTCGACTAATCGGGTCATATAACGCAATGCTCCCACATAAATGACCGCCACCGTGATAATGTATAACAACAGGTAAACTTTTTTCTGGATCAGGACTATAAATTCTAACGGGAATACGATGAGTAGGTGTAGTAAAAGCACTTTCTTGAACAAAAGCTAAATCAGGCCCTTCACCAATAAACACACTCAGTTTTTCAATATTTTCACGTACTAAACTCGGCGTAAGTTGTACACCATTTTCTTTTGCTTCTTTAGCCGCAAGATTGGCTTGCTCAATCAATCCACTCAGTTTAGCTGATAGTATGCCTCGCATGATAACTCCTCTTATTCAGACGCTAATTTTCCTGTTAAGTTCTTATATATCCGTTCCACTTGAAGGTGCATGATTCAGCTGGAGCGTTTATAGTTTGCCGTTTCTGGCAAAAAGAAGCTACCAAAAAAAAATGTACTACTCACAACCGTGATTAAAGTAAAAGCGCTAATATAGGTGTATCATGATGGCGTGTTAAATAAATAGGCTTTAATCACCTTTTAATAACGAGTAATGTTGTGAAAACTAAATTAATTACCCGCGCTGGTTACGAAAAACTGCAAAAAGAGCACGATCATCTATGGAAGGTTAAGCGACCAAAAATAACAAAGATTGTCTCTTGGGCTGCCAGTTTGGGTGACCGTTCAGAAAATGCGGATTACCATTTTAATAAACGTGTTTTACGTCAAATTGATAGCAGAGTAAGGTTTTTGAGAAAACTGTTACCTGATCTGACCATTGTTGACTACTCGCCTCAACAAGAAGGTAAGATTTTTTTTGGTGCGTGGGTAGAAATAGAAAATGAAGCCGGAGACATTAAAAGATTTAGAATTGTCGGCCCAGAGGAGATTTATGGGGATGCTAAAGGTTATATTTCAATAGATTCACCGATGGCACGCGCGCTTATTAAAAAACAGGTAGATGATGACCTGAGTGTCATGACGCCTGAAGGCCTGAAAGAATGGTCTATTAATTTAATCACGTATGAAAAAACATAATACCAATCATCATTTTAGCGAGGTAAATTCAATGCTATCATAGCGTTTATAGCCAAGCGAATTCAAACTACGGAATATACTGTGAATAAAAGTATCACCACCAATATAATCGCCTTGATGGCAACACTGATAGGCTACGTTTCACAACAACACCTCATCTTTACTGTCGGTTTATTTGCCTTATCCGGCGCTATCACTAATTGGCTAGCAATCCACATGCTTTTCGAAAAAGTTCCAGGGCTATACGGTTCAGGTGTTATTCCTGCACGGTTTGAAGATTTCAAATTAGCCATTCGTCAGTTAATGATGGAGCAATTTTTTACCAAAGAAAATATCGACCGTTTTTTATCAAGTCGCTCAGGTACTGCCGCGCCTATTGATTTGAGTCCCATCATAGAAAAGGTAGACTTATCACCGGCTTTCGACAGTTTAGTTTCGGTCATAGAAAACTCCTCATTTGCCCCCATGCTCGCGATGGTCGGTGGCACTGAAGCATTGCAACCGATGAAAGAGCCTTTTATTGAAAAGATGAAAGTGTCCATTCAAGACATAACCCAAAGTGAGCAGTTTAGTGCTTTATTACGCGACGAATTAGAACAACCTGATATGATTGCGAATATGCAGGAAAAAGTGAGAGATATTATTGAAAAGCGCCTCAATGAATTAACACCAAAACTAGTGAAAGAAATCATTCAAGCGATGATCAAAAAGCACTTAGGTTGGCTGGTGGTTTGGGGTGGGATTTTTGGTGGCTTAATTGGTTTAATTGCCGCGCTAACGAATAATTTTTAAGGCTAAAACAAACCCTACCCGCATACTGGAATAATTAGTCTGTAAATATGCATTAAAATCCTTAATTTTGATGCACTTTTAAGCTATGCTTGCATTTTAATTATTTCTTTCAATAAAAAGGGTTAATTCATTAACATTGAACCCTTAAAATATAAGGTAAATTTCAGCCATGTTTGCTAGCTTAAAAGCGCTGCCTGCCGATCCTATTTTAGGCCTATTAGCTAAATACCGAGAAGATACTAACCCAAAAAAAATCGATTTGGGTGTTGGCGTTTATAAAAATGAAGCCGGTGAAACGACCGTGCTTAATTGTGTAAAAACGGCTGAGCAGTATCGTACGGACAATGAAACAAGTAAAGTTTACATTGGACCAACCGGTTCAAGCCTTTTTAATGACGAAATGGCTAAACTTATTTTTGGTGAAACACATAAAGTATTAACTGAAAATCGTGCGCGAACTATTTCTGCTCCCGGTGGCACTGGCTCCTTACGTGTTGCTGCTGAGTTTATCAAATCATGTAAAGCCGGCGCTACTATTTGGGTGAGTAACCCAACATGGGCAAACCATACTGGTTTATTTCAGGCTGCTGGTTTAATTGTAAAAACCTACCCTTATTATGATTACGAAAATAAAGATTTAGATTTTGATGGCATGTTAGCTGCGCTTAAACAAGTGTCGCCTGATGATGCCGTGTTATTACACGCGTGTTGTCATAACCCTAGTGGTATGGACTTAAATCACGAACAGTGGCAACAAGTTACTGACGTTGCAAAATCAGTCGGTTTTCTACCTGTTTTAGATATGGCATACCAAGGTTTTGGGCAAGGTTTAGACGAAGATGCTTACGGCCTACGTTTAATTGCTGAGTCTATAAAAGAAATGATTGTTTGTAGTTCATGTTCAAAAAACTTCGGTTTGTACCGTGAACGTATTGGCGGCTGTACTATTATTGGTGAGTCTAGCTTACAAGTGGATATTGCTAATTCAGTCTTGTTATCTATTGTTCGTGTTATTTATTCTATGCCACCAGCACACGGCGCAGCCCTTGTTGAAACGATTTTATCTTCAGATGAATTACGCAATGAATGGTACCGAGAATTGGCTGAGATGCGTAATCGTATTAATGGTAATCGTCAGCTAATTGTTGATAAATTAATAGAAAACGGTGTAACACGCGACTTTAGCTTTATTACTCGTCAAGCAGGCATGTTCTCTTTCTTAGGTTTAACGCCTGCGCAAGTTCAACAACTACAAGACGAATATAGCATTTATATGGTTGGCTCTAGCCGCATGAGTATTGCTGGTATTGCTAACCGTAATGTTGACTACCTAGCGCAATCAATTGCTAAAGTACTTTAGGTCTTTTGTACCTCACATCCTGAGCTAAGCTTAGGATGTTGAACAGTCAACCCAATATTGTGGGTCAATCTTAGAATGACAATAAGTAAAGGAAAATACTGTGACTGTACCAGGTAATTTATTTATTCTTTCAGCACCTAGTGGCGCTGGAAAATCTAGTTTAATCAATGCATTACTAGAACAAGAATCAAGCAGGCCTATGCAGGTTTCAGTATCTCATACTACCCGAGATCCTCGCCCAGGCGAACAAGAGGGTGAGCATTATCACTTTGTTTCGGTGGCGACGTTTAAAGAACAAATAACCCATAATGCTTTTTACGAATATGCTGAAGTTTTTGAGAATTATTATGGCACCTCAGAAGCCGCAATTGATGACCAGCTTTCTCAAGGTATTGATGTTTTTCTTGATATAGACTGGCAAGGTGCACAACAAGTACGCCTGAAAAAACCTTCCGTTACTACTGTATTTATTAGCCCTCCCTCAAAACAGGCGTTAGAAAATCGTTTACGAGGTAGGGGACAAGACAGTGAAGAAGTTATCGCCAGTAGAATGGCGAAAGCGCAAGATGAATGTTCTCACTTTAACGAATTTGATTACATTATTATTAATGATGATTTTAAGCAGGCCTTGGCTGATTTAACCACCATAGTGAATAATCAACGATTAACGCGCAACCAACAAGTGGCACAGCATACTGTTTTATTAAATGAGCTTATTTGTTAGTCATAACCAGTCTATTGCGTTATTTCTCATTAGGTGAGAAGGAAATGATTTAGTGGCTCATGAGCTACTAAATTAGAAGATTCAGAGAACATATACAGTAAAGCGCTACGATTTTAGCTAGAACAAAGTCTTTTACTTGCTAAATGACCTATCGATCAGTAAAATGCAGCGCTATTTTATAAATTTAGTTGGAGTGACCAAATGGCTCGCGTAACTGTTGAAGATGCCGTAGAAAAAGTCGGTAATCGTTTTGATTTGGTGTTAGTTGCATCACGTCGTGCTCGTCAAATTGCAACGGGCGGTAAAGATCCTTTGGTTGATGTCGAAAATGACAAACCAACCGTATTGGCTTTGCGAGAAATTGAAGCGGGTTTAATTACCAATGCTTTAATGGATACATCAGATCGCCACGCACAAATTCAGCAAGATACTGCTGAGTTAGATGCTGTTGCGGCAATTGTTGGTGGTCAAACACAAGAATTAGGTTAAACAAGCAACCTCGCTTACTTTACCCTATAAACGCGTAACTTATTTTCTATGACGAATAGAAAATAAGTTACGCGTTTTTTATTGCTTATTGTACCACGACAGATCACTTCAAAATTTGCTTTGCATTTAGCGCAAAGCCACGTATTCTATAGCTATTGTCGTTGACTATCAATTCGGAGTGATAGGTGTATCTATTTGAACCATTAAAAGAATTAAGCTCTACTTACCTATCAAAATCGCAGGTAGACTTGCTTAAGCATGCTTATGTTGTAGCAAGGGATGCACACGATGGTCAAATGCGCTCAAGCGGTGATCCTTATATCACCCATCCTGTTGCCGTTGCGCTTAATCTAGCCAAAATGAAGCTAGATCATGAAACTTTAATGGCGGCACTACTGCATGACGTTATAGAAGACACCCCAGTTACTCAAGATGAACTAGCAGAATTATTTGGTCATACGGTTGCAGAGCTCGTTGAAGGAGTTAGTAAACTCGATAAGCTCAAGTTTGACAATAAAGAAGAAATGCAAGCGGAAAATTTTCGAAAAATGGTTTTGGCCATGGTGCAAGATATCCGCGTTATTTTAATCAAATTAGCCGATAGAACCCATAACATGCGTACTTTGGGTGCTTTACGCCCCGATAAACGTCGTCGTATAGCCCGTGAGACGCTTGAAATTTACGCGCCCATAGCTAACCGTCTGGGTATTCATGACATTAAAGATGAATTGGAATTACTCGGCTTTAAAGCGCTTTATCCTATGCGCTCTAGAGCACTAAAATCGGCAGTAAGTAGCGCTCGCGGTAATCGAAAAACCATTATTAAGAATATCCAAGCAGAAGTATCCGCACGCTTATCTGAAAGTAATATTGACGCTCAAGTTATCGGTAGAGAAAAACACCTATACTCTATTTATCGTAAAATGCTGAATAAAGAGCTAATGTTCAATGATGTGATGGATATTTATGCCTTTCGTGTCATTGTTGGTGGTAAAATAGATGACTGTTATCGCGCGTTAGGCGCTATGCATAATTTATTTAAACCCATTGACGGTCGCTTCAAAGATTATATCGCCATTCCGAAAACTAATGGCTATCGTTCATTACATACTTCCCTCATTGGTCCTCATGGGATCCCTATTGAAATACAAATCAGAACTCAGGATATGGAACAAATGGCCGATAAAGGCGTTGCCGCTCATTGGTTATATAAGGAAGGTAGTGAGAACGCTGATACGACCGCACAAATGAAAGCCCGTCATTGGATGCAAAGCTTATTAGAATTACAACAAAGCGCAGGTAGTTCATTTGAGTTTATTGAAAATGTAAAATCCGATCTGTTTCCAGAAGAAATTTACGTATTTTCTCCAAAAGGACGTATTATTGAATTACCTATGGGTGCGACCGCGGTTGATTTTGCCTATGCGGTTCACACAGACGTTGGTAATTCATGCGTTGGTGTGAAAGTTGATCGCAAACCCTACCCTTTGAGCCGTGCATTAGATTCTGGACAAACCATTGAGGTGATAACTTCTGCCGCAGCTAGACCTAACGCCACTTGGCTCAACTTTGTTGTAACGTCCAAGGCTCGTTTACAAATAAGAACCTATTTACGTAGTCGCGAAAAGACCGAATCAAAGGCACTAGGATTACGCTTATTAAGTCACGCGCTTGGTAACGTCCCACTTGGCGATATAAGTAAAGAAAAAATTGATGCCGTTGTGCAGCAAAATGGCAATAAGAATTTTGATGACTTATTGACTAATATTGGCTTAGGTAATGCGTTAAGTATCGGTATTGCCAGACGACTTACTAATGAGTTTACTGAAGACAGTGAGTTAAACCCAGCATACAGTAAAACCAAAATGCCGATTAAGGGTACAGAGGGTATGTTAGTTAGTTATGGAAAATGTTGCCGCCCTATTCCAGGGGATTTGATTTTAGCCTATTTAAGTCCAGGGAAAGGCCTGATGGTTCACCAGCAGGGTTGTAGAAATATTAAAGGCTATGAGCCTGGCGCTTTATTTCCCGTAAAATGGGATAGTGATATTGATAAAGAATTTATTGCTAAACTCAGAATAGAAATCATAAATCATCAAGGTGCTCTAGCACAGCTAACTAATGTAATCGCCAAGTGTGGATCCAATGTGCATAGCTTAAATTCGGGCGAAAAAGAAGCGGGCCTTTATATGATCGATATAGAACTAACCTGTCGTGATCGTATACACTTAGCTGACATCATTCGAAAAATCAAGGTAATGGTTGATGTACAACGTGTTATCCGTAATAAATAAAAACTGATAAGTAGCGTGTTACTCATCACAAAAATTAAATAGCAGGAAATAAAATGAAAAGCATTATCACAACAGATCAAGCACCCAGTGCTATTGGTACTTATAGTCAAGCCGTTAAAGTCAACAATACGGTTTATTTATCTGGGCAAATTCCACTTATTCCTGAAACGATGACAGTCATCGAGGGTGGATTCGCTGAACAAACCGAACAAGTATTTAAAAACATTGCTGCTGTATGTGAAGCAGCAGGTGGTAGTATCAATGACATGGTAAAAGTGAATATTTTTATGACTGATTTAAGTAACTTTGCCACGGTTAATGAAATAATGGCGAAATATTTTCAGCAACCTTACCCTGCGCGCGCCGCCATTCAAATATCGAGGTTACCAAAAGATGTTGATATTGAAATTGATGGTATATTGGAATTACCCAACGTCGACTAGCCTATTCGTTATCAATCTAACTTTATGCTGCGCTGCCTGCATTACTCGTCCATATCACTTATCGCTATAAGTGATATGGACTCTTAACTTAACAGCTTGCCTAAATTTCGCTCATTTAACATATTAACTTTATTAATAACAAACTATGACTCCAAAAAGACTACAGCGCATCAATACGATGCTTGATAAGCGCCAGCCAGACCTTACCGTATGTATGGAAGGTTTACATAAAAGCCATAATTTAGCCGCAGTAGTTCGCACCTGTGATGCTATTGGTGTTAGTGATGTACATGCCGTATGGAAAAGTGAAGAAGCAGAAGTCCGTGGCGGTAGCGCTGCAGGAAGCCAAAACTGGATTGATGTTCATAATTATAGTAAAACAGCTGATGCTATTGCTGCCATGAAAGCGCAAGGTATGCAAATATTGGTCACTAACTTATCTGATACTGCCGTTGATTTTCGTGAAATTGATTACACTAAGCCCACCGCTATTATCTTAGGACAAGAAAAATTTGGTACTTCCGATGTTGCCTTGGCCTTAGCCGATCAAGATATTGTTGTTCCTATGGTTGGTATGGTTCAATCACTAAATGTGTCGGTTGCCTGTTCAGTGGTGTTATACGAAGCACAGCGCCAACGACAATTAGCCGGCATGTATGATACGCCGAGGCTAAGTCACGAACGCCGACAACGCGTATTATTTGAAGGGGGTCACCCTATTTTTGCTGAAGCTTGTCAGCGAAAAGGCTTGCCTTATCCGGTTATAGATGAAGAAGGACAAATTGTTGCTGAAGAAATATGGTGGCAAAAAATGCAAATGAATAAAAAAGCTTGGCAGCACCTTGATGATTAATCCCCAAGAACGGTTTTAAACCAAAAGTTATTATGGAAGCATTAACTAAGCTCTCTCAAGTCGCCCTTACAACACTTAAAGGTGTTGGCCCAAGTATGGCAAAAAGGCTAGAAAAGCTAAGTTTATTATCGGTACAAGATTTGTTATTTCATTTACCACTGCGTTATGAAGACAGAACCCGGGTATCCACCATTCGAGAATGCCTTGTGGGTACGCATACGAATATCATCGGCGAAATAACCAGTAATCAGATTACCCATGGCAAACGCCGTATGATGGTGGTCAACGTAACTGATGGCACAGGTAATGTACAATTATGTTTTTTTAGCTTCTCGGCTAGTCTAAAAAATAGCTTAAGTGTCGGACAAACTATTCGTTGTTATGGCGAAATTAAACGTGGCCCAAACGGCTTTCAAATAGTACACCCTGAATATCGCCCTTTAGATGATGACCGTGCTCTAACTCCCATTGAAGAAACTTTAACACCGGTTTACCCTACTACTGACGGTTTAAAGCAAATTTCGCTACGCAACTTAACCGATCAAGCCCTTATACGACTTCAACGTGGACAAGTAGAAGAGCTATTACCGAGTGATTTATTCGACGAGCAATACTCACTAGCGCAAGCCTTAGTTATTATTCATCGACCACCGCCAGAAGCGTCAACTAGTCAACTTGAGCTAGGAAAACATCCTGCGCAATTACGCTTGATTAAAGAAGAATTAATTGCTCATAATTTAAGTATGCTCAAAGTAAGGCAAAATAGTGACGTACATAATGCTATTTCATTAAGCCTTGAACAGGCAATTGCACCTTATTGCGCTACTGAAGGATCTGATTCCGCTGAAGGCTCTTTTTTAAAATCGCTGCCCTTTTCACCTACTAATGCACAAGCGCGCGTGGTAACAGAGATAAAAACTGACTTAGCTAAATCTCAACCCATGATGCGCTTAGTACAAGGTGATGTTGGTTCAGGTAAAACGCTGGTAGCCGCTCTAGCCGCGTTAACAGCTATAAGCCAAGGTTATCAAGTGGCGTTAATGGCGCCAACAGAAATATTAGCTGAGCAACACGCCATAAATTTTGCCAATTGGTTTACTCCGCTTGATATTAGCGTTGGCTGGCTCGCTGGAAAAACCAAAGCGAAAGCGCGCCGATTAGCACTAGAAAAAATGGCCAGTGGCGAAATGCAAATGGTCATAGGTACCCATGCCTTGTTTCAAACTGATGTAGAATTTAACAAGTTAGTGTTAGTGGTTATTGATGAACAACATAAATTTGGTGTTCATCAACGGCTATCACTGCGCGAAAAAGGCGTTTTTGATGAGAATTATCCTCATCAATTGATTATGACTGCCACGCCTATTCCTCGAACTTTAGCCATGACTGCATACGCTGATTTAGACACCTCGGTTATTGATGAACTGCCGCCAGGACGCACACCCATTAATACGGTTGCCCTACCCGACTCCCGTCGCGATAATGTGATTGAACGCATAAGAGAGGGCTGTACCAATGACAACCGACAAGCCTATTGGGTTTGCACGTTAATTGAAGAGTCTGAGGTATTACAATGCCAAGCAGCCGAAGATACGGCGTTACACTTGCAAGAGCAATTGCCTGAGTTGAAAATTGGCCTTGTTCATGGGCGAATGAAAGCGATAGAAAAACAAGAAATCATGACAGATTTTAAAGCGGGTAAAATACATCTCTTAATTGCCACAACGGTTATTGAGGTTGGCGTTGATGTGCCCAATGCAAGTTTAATGGTCATTGAAAATCCTGAACGGTTGGGATTGGCGCAATTACATCAATTACGTGGTCGTGTTGGTCGAGGTTCAGTCGCGTCACATTGTGTATTGCTATACAAAGCGCCGCTAACAAAAACAGCCACCAAGCGTTTAGCGGTATTAAGAGAAAGTAATGATGGTTTTGTTATTGCCGAAAAAGATTTAGAAATTAGAGGGCCTGGCGAATTGCTTGGCACTCGTCAAACTGGCTTAGCTGAATTGAAAATTGCCGACTTAGTGCGAGATGGTTATCTTATCCCTGAAATTAAGCAAAAAGCCTACTTATTATCATGTCAAAACCCTGAATGTGCTCAAGCACTTATTCAGCGTTGGCTAGGTAATAAAGAGCGCTATTCAAACGCATAGCCTTGCCTGCCCCTTCGACACGCTCAGGGCGAAGGGGCATAACGTCCGTTCATCCTGAGCTCGTCAAAGGGTTCAAGGGGCTAAAATACTACTAGAACAACATTCTTTCTCAATGTAAATTGTTCCTTATTGATCTACATAAGTTTGATAGTTTATTGGGTATTAATGTGCTTCTTCCCAGTTGTTTCCTATCCCTGCGTCAGCAATTAACGGCACACTTAATTCAACCGCATTATTCATCAGTTCAACTAATTTAGCGGTAGTTTCTTCGACAATATCTTGGTGAATTTCAAAAATCAATTCATCGTGTACTTGCATGGTCATTTTAATACGGTCATCATTTTGTTCCGATAACCAAGCGGCAACGGCTAGCATGGCTTTTTTGATGATATCTGCCGCGGTACCTTGCATAGGCGCATTAATAGCGGCACGTTCCGCTGCTTTTTTACGCATACCATTTTTAGCGTTAATGTCGGGTAGATATAATCGACGACCAAATAATGTTTCTACAAAACCTTGCTCACTGGCTTGTTGGCGAGTTTCTTCCATATACGTTAGTACGCCAGGATAGCGTTGAAAATACTTATCTTGATACTCTTGTGCTTGATGACGACCAATACTCAATTGTTTGGCTAAACCGAATGCTGACATACCGTAGATCAAGCCAAAGTTAATCGCTTTAGCACTACGACGCTGATCGGTGGTTACTTCATCTAATTCAACGGCAAAAATTTCAGCTGCAGTCGCGCGATGTACATCTTTACCTTCACTAAATGCAGTCACTAAGCCTTTATCGTTCGATAAGTGAGCCATGATACGTAATTCAATTTGAGAGTAATCAATCGCAACAATTTTATGATCTTTCGGAGCAATAAAAGCACAGCGAATTTTACGACCTTGCTCTGAGCGAATTGGAATGTTTTGTAAGTTTGGATCGGTTGACGATAAACGCCCTGTGGCAGTTACGGCTTGATGATAAGACGTATGTACTCGTCCCGTTTTAGGACTAACCATTAACGGTAATTTATCAGTATAAGTTGATTTTAACTTACTCAAACCGCGATTTTCTAAAATCACTTTTGGCAGTGGATAGTCAAGCGCCAACTCTTGTAACACTTCTTCTGCGGTAGAAGGAGCGCCTTTAGGTGTTTTTTTAATAACAGGAATTTTTAACTCTTCAAACAATATTTGTTGCAACTGCTTAGGTGAGCTCAGGTTAAAACTTTTTCCTGCTAAGTTATGGGCTTCAATTTCTAGCTCGTCTAATCGCTGCCCAATACGTTGGCTTTGCTGATCGAGTATATCGCAATCAATCAACACGCCTGTTTGCTCCATTTGTGCTAATACTGGCAGTAATGGTATTTCAATGTCGTTATAAACACTAAGTTGCTCAGGTAGCTGCTCAAGCGCAGGAAAAATGGCGTGGTGTAAACGCAAGGTTATATCAGCATCTTCAGCGGCGTATTGACCTGCTGTTTCAATCTCTATTTGATTAAAAGTTAACTGCTTTGCTCCTTTACCCGCAATGTCCTCAAAATGAACCGTTTTATAATCTAGATATTTAAGCGCTAATGCATCCATATTATGACGAGTAACAATACTGTTGTAACAATAGGATTCAATCATGGTATCAAAAGCAATGCCTTGTAATTTAATATCATAATGACTTAATACATTGGCATCGTATTTTAAATTTTGACCAATTTTTTTAATTCGGGTACTTTCTAATAGCGGCTTTAATTGTGCCAATACCCAGTCAAGATCAAGTTGTTCTGGTGCATCAATGTAGTCATGAATCAAAGGCACATAAGCCGCCTTGCCGACTTCCACAGCAAAAGATAAGCCGACAAGCTCAGCTTTCATATAATAGACACTGGTGGTTTCGGTGTCGAAAGCAAAAGCATCACTAGCTTCTAATTTAGTTAACCAGCTATCAAATGCTTCTTTATCAAGAATGATATCGTATTCACTCTCAGCCACTTCCACTGAAGTAACCTCAACACTGTCTGATTCAGCAACACTAGTGCTCGTTTTGGCCTTAGACGTGCTCGTTGGTTTTTTACCACTGCTGCCTTTATCTAAATCAGCTAACAAGCGTTTTAGTTCAAACTCTTGATAAAGCGATCTTAATGCATCAGTGTCGGGTTCACTGGGTGCTAATTCTGCGGCAGTGTGATCTAATTCTACATCGCATTTAATGGTGGCTAATTGATAAGACAACGGTAACTGTTCTAATGCATCACGTAGGTTTTCACCCACTTTGCCTTTCACTTTGTCCGCATTGGCAATAACGTCATGTAATGTGCCGTATTCTGCTAACCATTTTACCGCAGTTTTTGGACCACACTTCACTACGCCTGGAATGTTATCCACTTTGTCACCCATCAAGGCAAGGTAATCGATGATTTGATCAGGGCGAACACCAAACTTATCACTAACACCAGTAACGTCCATCTCTACGTTTGTCATGGTATTAATCAAACGAACATGAGGCGTTACTAGCTGCGCCATGTCTTTATCGCCTGTCGAAATAACCGTTTCAATACCAAGCTCATCGGCTTGTTTTGCCAATGTGCCAATAACATCATCGGCCTCAACATCAGGAATAACTAAAAGTGGTAAACCCATAGCACTAATAATTTGGTGTAAAGGCGCAATTTGAGTGCGTAAATCATCAGGCATGGGTGGACGGTTAGCTTTGTATTCGGGATACATGTCATTACGAAAGGTTTTTCCTTTGGCATCGAAGATCGCGATAATATTGCCATTAGGGTAGTCTTTTTTCAAACTACCGAGCATATTTAATACACCGGTAATTGCGCCGGTAGGTTGACCACTTGCAGTAGATAAAGCTTGCAGGTAAGGCACATGGTAAGCACGAAATAAATAAGATGAGCCATCAACTAAAATAAGTGGTTGCTTTATTTCTGAAGGAATTTGCGAAGATTTTTCTGGAAAAGTTGTCATAAGAAGTGAGTCGAAACAATAAGATGGGTTAAGCATGCCACAAACCGCGCTTTAGCTCTACTACACAGTGACAATTGGTTCAAGTGCAATGTGGATAACTTTGTTGATAAACACAAGAAAACGTCATGAAATAGAGTAACAACACTCTGCTACACTAGTTTAAGTTATTGATTTTATTCGGTAATATTTATTTTAAATTGTTTTTATACAAGGTGTTTTTTATTTTTGTTTTTGTGGATAAATAAATTGTTACCCTTGTTTTTTCATTGTATAAAAAACAACCGGTGAAAATAATGAACTAAGATAATATCAGAATTTCATAGTATTGCGAGTACATTATTAAACTATTTTTACATACTTTTTACTATTCAAAAGAACAAAAAAACATAAGCTAACACTGGCGTGACCTGACAGCTGTTCGATCAGTTTCTATAACTTCCGATATAGTTAACGTAACGGTTAATTAAGTTATCGCTACGCCTCCTCACTATAGAAAAATATTAGTGTATCGAAGTAAATAACACTTACCGTATCGTCATTTTTATTGACTTACTTTATATGAGGCGTAACAGGGGGAATGAATATTTATTGTTACGCCTGATTGATTACAGCGTAACAAACTCTTCTGCTGACGTGGGATGTATTGCAATAGTATTATCAAAATCAGCTTTCGTCGCGCCCATTTTCATCGCAACGGCAAAACCTTGTAGTAGTTCATCACTACCAAAACCAATACTATGTAAACCCACAACTTTTTCATCCGCGCCAGCACAAATTAACTTCATTCGTGTTGGGTCACGGTAGTCTTCAGTCATTGCTTGATAAAGCGCAGTGAACTGTGAATTGTAAACACTCACATTGTCTTCACCATATTGCGTAACCGCTTCTGCCTCCGTTAACCCTACTGTACCAATAACTGGATGACTAAAGACAACCGTGGCGATACCTGAGTAATCTAAATGTTCATCAGGTTTATTGTTAAATAAGCGTTCACATAAACGACGACCTGCAGCAACCGCTACCGGTGTTAACTGTGCCCGCCCTGTATTATCACCAACCGCATAAACACCCTCTACATTAGTATTTTGATATTTATCCGTAACAATAAAGCCTCGCTCATTGAGCTCAACACCCGCCAGCTCTAAATTAATGTTGTCGGTAGCAGGTTCTCGGCCTATAGCCCATACTAATTTTTCAACTGGGCCAACCGATTGACCATTAGTTAAATGCACCACTAGCTTATCATCTGCTAATTTCTCAATACGTTCTGGCGTACTATGATTATGTAACGTAGGGCCATGCTTTGCCATTTGCTCAACTAATGTATTACTTAACATAGCATCAAAGGTGCGCAGCGGTTTCTCATTTCTAACCAATAAATGCGTTTGGGTGCCTAGGGCATGAAATACACCCGCTAGTTCTACCGCAATATAACCAGCACCAATAACGGCCACTGATGTAGGTTGTTTGGTTAACGCAAAAAAACCATCCGAATCGATACCAAATTCAGCCCCTTCAATATTGGGGATAGAAGGACGGCCACCGGTAGCAATAGTAATATGATCAGCGGTATATAAGGTGCCATTTACTTCAACTGTATTTTTATCTACAAATGTAGCAAACCCTTGAATAACAGTAACATTATTTGCATCAAATCCTCGTTGATACGCCCCATGGATTCTTTCAATATATGCTTCACGATTCTTAACTAAGTGGCTCCAATTAAACCCTTTTTCTTCTAAGTTAAAACCATAGTCATTTGCATATTTAAGCGCATCGCTAATTTGCGCGGCATACCACATGGCTTTTTTGGGAACACAGCCAACATTCACACAAGTACCACCAATATACTTGGCTTCAATTACTGCTGATTTTTTACCCAGCTTTGCGGCTCTATTTGCCGAAGCAATACCGCCGCTACCCGCACCAATAGCTAAATAATCAAAATGTTGTGTCATGGAAAACCCTTATATGAACTAATTTATCTTTATTATGTGGGTACAAAAAGTCATATAATCAAGAGGTAACCGCTTCAAATCAGTACTATTGAGCTTACTTTAAGTAACCCTAGATGATTTGATGATAATAGCGCTAAAATCTACCCACATATTAAATAGCAAAAAAATGCCTATGTTACATAATTACCCTTGAATACTCCCTTTGTTGTCATCACATATACACTATCATTTATCAACTTTGTAACCATTATGACTAACCCTTTATTGCTAAACTCGCCTTTACCCGAATTTTCAAAGATAAAACCTGAACATGTAAAGCCAGCAGTAGAGCAAGCAATCTCTGATTGTAAAAAAGTGATTGCTCAAGTATTAGCTGAACAAGCTACTTTTACTTGGCAAAATTTAGTCATGCCAATTGATGAAGTTGACGACATTCTGTCCAAACTTTGGTCACCTATTTCCCACATGAATTCAGTAATTAGTAGTGATGAATTACGAGATTCTTATGAGTCATGTTTACCTCTACTATCTGAATATAGTACGTTTGTTGGTCAACACCAAGGCTTATACCAAGCTTATATGCAATTAAAGAACAGCAGTGAATTTTCTAGTTTAGAAATAGACCAACAAAAAGTTATTACCAATGCTTTGCGTGATTTTAAGTTATCTGGCGTAGCCTTAAACGATGATGACAAAAAACGATATGGCGAAATTGTCAGTCGTTTATCAGAATTAAGTTCAGGTTTTAGTAATAACGTACTTGATGCTACCGAAGCATTTAGCATCAATATTAGTGATAAAAATGACTTAACCGGTTTACCTGACAGTGCATTAGCCGCAGCGCAAGCACTCGCTAAAAACAAAGAACAACAAGGCTATACGTTCACGTTAGACATTCCGAGCTACCTACCAGTAATGATGTATTGTGACAATCAAGCACTGCGTGAAAAGCTACATCGTGCTTTTGTCACCCGTGCTTCAGATCAAGGACCAAATGCAGGAGAATTCGATAATAGTGGTATTATGAATGAACTCTTAGCACTACGTCATGAATTAGCTCAATTGCTCGACTTTGCTAACTACGCTGAACATTCTCTAGCGACTAAAATGGCCAACTCAACTAGCGAAGTTATGGAGTTTTTAGAAAACCTTGCAATTAAATCTAAACATCAGGGCGAGCAAGATTTTAAAGAATTAAACGATTTCGCCCGCACAGAATATTCGCAAGAGACTTTGCAAGCATGGGATTTAGCCTACTACAGCGAAAAACTCAAACAAAGTCGTTATGCCATTTCAGATGAAGAGCTACGCCCATACTTCCCCAAAGATAAAGTAGTTGAAGGGTTATTTACTGTTGTTAATCGTTTATTTGGTTTAACCATTACCTGTCGAGAAGGCGTTGATGTTTGGCATGACGACGTAAAATTTTACGATGTTTTTGGCGCTGATGGCCAACTACGGGGCAGCTTTTATTTAGATTTATATGCCCGCGAGAAAAAGCGTGGTGGCGCATGGATGGATGATTGTGTAGGTAGAGCTAAACTGAGTACGGGTGACATTCAACACCCTGTTGCCTACTTAACATGTAATTTTAATGGCCCTGTTGGCGATACGCCGGCATTGTTTACTCATGATGAAGTAGTGACATTGTTTCACGAGTTTGGTCATGGCTTACACCATATGTTAACGCAGATTGATGCCAGCGCTGTTTCGGGCATTAACGGCGTACCTTGGGATGCTGTAGAGTTACCCAGCCAGTTTTTAGAAAACTGGTGCTGGCAACCAGAAGCGTTAGCCTTTATCTCTAACCATTTTGAAACAGGTGAATCATTACCTCAAGCGCTTTTAGATAAAATGCTAGCCGCAAAAAACTTTCAATCAGCTATGCAAATGTTACGTCAATTAGAATTCAGTATTTTTGATTTTACTATGCACGCAAGTTATAGCAGTGACGCTAAAGACAATCATATACAACAAACATTAAACCAAGTACGAGACAAATATTCAGTGGTAAAGGCGCCAGAATTTAATCGTTTTCAACATGGTTTTAGCCATATTTTTGGTGGCGGATACGCCGCTGGTTATTATAGTTATAAATGGGCAGAAGTATTATCAGCCGATGCCTTTGGCTTATTCGAAGAACAAGGCATTTTCGATCAAGCTACAGGACAGTCCTTTTTAACCAATGTGTTAGAAAAAGGCGGTAGTGAAGAGCCAAGTGAATTATTTAAAAATTTCCGCGGAAGAGCTCCTGAAATAGACGCTTTATTACGTCATAGTGGTATTGAAGCTTAATGCTATGACCACAAACACCACTGAAAAATTTAGTGACTTATATCATCGCGCCGCTGAACGAAAAGGTGGTGCAAAGGCATTAGAAGAGTTACTTGGAAAAAAAATTATCGGTAAAAAGTTGCTTGACGATCAAGCAGCTCAGCAAAGTATGGCAACGTTAAGTGATGATCGTGTTTTGTCTGCATTTACCAAACAAATTTTCAAATCAGGTTTTGTTTGGCGTGTGGTAGAAAATAAATGGCCTAACTTTGAAGAAAGTTTTTTCAATTTTAATATTGAAAAAGTGCTGATGATGCCCGAAGAAATGCTTGAACGCAAAGCAGCTGATCCTGACATTATTCGTAATTATAATAAGGTCAAAACCATTCAAGCCAACGCGCAAATGATTTTCGATCATCAGGTAGAGCATGACAGTAGTTTTGCACAATTCATTGCCGAATGGCCAAGTAGTAACATTATTGGCTTATGGGCCTTTTTGAAAAAGCACGGTCAACGGCTTGGTGGTAATACTGGACCTTACGCGTTAAGGCTATTAGGTAAAGATACCTTTATTCTAAGCTCAGATGTAGAAGCTTATCTCAGAGCAAAAAATATTATCGATGGCGGCTTACAGAGCAAAAAAAGTTTAACGGCTATTCAGATGTTTTTTAATAAGCTCCAAACAGAGTCAGGTTACAGCCTGACTCAACTTAGCCGCTTAATCGCCTTCGCAAGTGGTGATAATTATGTACAACTTGAGGAAATTTAATGATTAATATTCTTCATCAAAATGTTGCTGTTGCCTATAGCGATTCGATAGACACCGATCGCTGTAAACTTATCGCGAAAAAATGGCACCTTAATTATATTGGTGATGCTGCTTCAGCACGCAAAAATTCTTCATTAGATTTTTTATTACAACTAAACCATCAAATACTTGAACTGATAAAACTCGATGAACCAAAGCTTAGCGGTATTAACGTCGATTTTGTTGACGGCGCAGCCGCGCATCGTCGTAAATTTGGTGGTGGTAGAGGCCAAGACATTGCCAAGGCCATCGGGCTAAAGCATGGTTTCGCTCCACACGTCTTAGATGCTACCGCAGGCTTAGGCCGTGATGCATTTGTGTTAGCAAGTCTTGGCTGCCAAGTTACCTTAATGGAACGTATGCCTGTAGTTGCCGCCCTGCTCTATGACGGCTTAGAGCGCGCTAAACTCAATGCTGAAGTAAGTGAAATAGCGCAACGTATGAAGCTAGTTCATGGTTCATCTATTGAAGATATGACGTTAGCCGATGGTATAGATGTCGTTTATCTTGATCCTATGTATCCACACCGTGATAAATCAGCGGCAGTAAAAAAAGAAATGCGTATATTTCAATCATTAGTCGGTGAAGACTTAGACGCCGATGCGTTATTATCGCCAGCACTGGCTTTAGCTAAATACCGCGTGGTAGTTAAGCGGCCGAGTTATGCTCCACCACTAAATAACCAAACACCCACAACGAGCATCAAGATGAAAAAAAACCGTTTTGATGTTTATGTTAATAAAGCAATTCCCAAAATTTAACTCTACACTTAAATAATATATTTTTAGCGGTGCTAACCTATGGCTAAAGCATTATGTAAATGGAAAAAAAAAGATATCGAACATGATATCCATAAGTTGGTAAATATCGTCAATAAGCCCAGGTTTATATGTAAAGATTGTGCACGTGCAGCGCATGATAAAAATTATTTATGCAAACCAATTAAGCTTGATTAACACCTAAGTAAATATACCGTTTATACTTGCTAGCAAAATCTCACTTGAACATTGCCATGACCCAAGGAAATATCCTAAATAGATAATCAAAAAATAAAGAGACCTCAATGTTAAAAAACGAAATGATAGAACAATTAAACCTACAAATTAATCGAGAATTTTACTCATCTAATCTTTATTTACAAATGAGTGCTTGGTGTGAAGAAAAAGGTTTTTCTGGCGCCGCTGAATTTATGCGTAAACATGCTGCTGAAGAAATGGATCACATGACACGTTTATTTACCTATGTTAGTGAAACAGGTGCTTTACCTATATTAGGTGCTATTGAGGCGGCTCCTCATGAGTTTGAATCTTTAGCTGATGTGTTTGAACAAACCTACAAGCATGAATGCGAGATTACTGAACATATAAACGGATTAGCTCATCAAGCCTTTAGTAACCAAGACTATTCTACTTTTAACTTCCTACAGTGGTATGTCGCTGAACAGCATGAAGAAGAAACACTCTTTAAAAGCGTTCTAGATAAAATTAATTTAGTGGGTCACGATGGTCATGCACTGTTCTTTGTTGATAAAGATTTAGCCGAAATGGCAAAAACTGGTTCAAGTAGCATCATGACAGAAACAACTGCATAAACATTTATCATAACTACAAAGTTAAACTTAGCAAAATAACTAAAGGGCTTTATAGCCCTTTTTTTGTATAAGCATGATTACAGAAAGTTTATAATAGTCTTAAAATTTTCAACTCCCTAGTTAGCAGGGCTTGCAAAATAAATTTTATTACTTGGTTTTATTTTAAGGTGTAGCAGTGATCACAACAGACGTATTAATTATTGGTGCCGGCGCAGCAGGCTTAATGTGTGCAGCACAAGCCGGCTATCGCGGTAAAAGCGTTGTTGTAGTTGATATGGGCAAAAAGCCTGCGAGAAAAGTATTAATCAGTGGTGGTGGTCGTTGCAACTTTACCAACCAAGGTACGACACCTAATCACTTTATTTGTCAAAATCCCCATTTTGTTAAATCAGCCTTAAGCCGATTCACTGCCGATGATTTTATTGAACTGATTGAAAGGCATAGCGTTAATTATCATCATAAAACCTTAGGGCAACTATTTTGTGATGAGAGTGCTCAAGACATAGTTGATGTTTTACTTACCGAGTGTGATTGGGCAGGCGTATCGATTAACCTTCGCACTGAAGTACTTTCCGTAAGTAAAGACTCGGAACACAGTTACCTTGTAAAAACATCGGATAAAGATTATCGATGCCAATCATTGGTCATTGCCTCTGGCGGCCTCACTATGCCAAAACTGGGAGCATCCCCTATTGGCTATAAAATTGCAGAACAATTTGGACTCAATGTTTTACCCACTATCGCTGCCTTAGTCCCTTTCACCCTGCATGATCATGACAAAAATCGTTTCGAAGGCTTGTCAGGTATTAGTATAGACTGCCAAGTCACCAGCGAAAATGGCACGAGTTTTCGTGAAAACATTCTTTTTACTCACCGTGGTCTATCTGGGCCTGCCATATTGCAAATATCCTCTTTTTGGCAAGCAGGTGAAGCGATTACTATCAATTTATTACCTGAAAAAAATCTCAACGCAATTATTACTGACTGGCGTAAACAACAACCTCAAAAATCATTAAAAAATCTTTTATCAACCTTATTTCCTAAGCGTTTTATTGAAACATTAATTAATGACGGGACGTTTACCGCCAACGTTACAGATAAAGCCATCAACCAGTTAAACCATGATGAGATAGATAATTTAGCTCATGCAATCCACACTTGGCAAATCAAACCCAATGGCACTGAAGGCTACCGCACCGCAGAAGTCACTTTAGGGGGTATTAATACTGACGAACTTTCCTCTAAAACCTTTGAAGCCAAAAATTCTAAAGGTTTATATTTTATCGGAGAAGTCACCGATGTTACTGGCTGGCTTGGCGGTTATAATTTTCAATGGTGTTGGTCTAGTGGCTGGGCTTGTGGGCAAGCGGTTTGA
>DPHE01000013.1:34878-38774 GCA_003521815.1 Colwellia sp. | reverse complement strand
AAAGCTCGCGTATTTTACGCTTTTGAGAGATAAACACAAGGAAAAGTTGAGAAGCAGTAGAAAGATATATATTCAAGATGCAAGCTTTGGCTGGAATTAGACAAAGTGCGGGTAAAAAACACACCGCACTTCCAATATATAATAGTCTGCCGTTATGACTATTAATGCAAAATTACTAAGGAGTCTAACGACCAAACATTCCGCCACCGCCACCCATACCACCCGGTGGCATCATACCTTGCATGCTTCGCATCATTTTTTTCATGCCGCCTTTGGCTGACATTTTTTTCATCATTTTTTGCATTTGCGAAAATTGCTTTAATAATTTATTTACATCTTGAATTTGAGTGCCAGAACCTTGAGCAATGCGTCGTTTACGCGAACCTTTAATAATATCTGGACGTTCACGTTCACCCGGTGTCATAGAATTAATAATCGCTTCCATACGATTAGTCAATTTGTCATCCATTTGATCTTTAACTTTTGCTGACATATTACCCATACCAGGTAATTTATCCATCATGCCCGTCATGCCACCCATGTTTTTCATTTGTCCGAGTTGGTCACGAAAGTCTTCTAAACTAAAACCTTTACCACTTTTAACTTTCTTGGCTAACTTTTCAGCCTTTTCACGATCTACGTTTTGCTCTATTTCTTCAACAAGTGACAGTACATCACCCATTCCCAAGATACGAGAGGCTATTCTGTCGGGATGAAAGGGTTCTAATGCTTCTATTTTTTCGCCAACACCCATAAACTTAATAGGCTTACCCGTAATATGACGAATTGATAAGGCTGCTCCACCACGAGCATCACCATCAGTTTTCGTTAAAATAATACCGGTTAGAGGTAATGCATCGTTGAACGCTTTAGCGGTATTCGCGGCATCTTGCCCGGTCATGGCATCGACAGTAAATAGCGTTTCAATAGGATTAATTGCTGCATGAAGATCTATGATTTCACCCATCATACTTTCATCAACGTGCAAACGACCTGCTGTATCTACAATAACTACATCAAAGAAATTTTTCTTAGCATGATCAATGGCTGCATTGGCAATATTAATAGGCTTTTGCGTAATATCACTAGGAAAAAAACCGACATTAATTTCGTTAGCTAACGTTTCAAGTTGCTTAATGGCAGCTGGGCGGTATACATCAGCACTAACAACTAATACCTTTTTCTTTTCTCGCTCAGTTAAAAACTTAGCTAATTTTGCAACAGAAGTGGTTTTACCAGCACCTTGCAAGCCCGCCATCAAAACTACCGCGGGAGGGGCGGCTCTCAAATCTAGGGTTTCATTAATGCCACCCATCGAAAGTTCTAGTTCTTTTTGAACAATTTTTACAAATACTTGACCAGGCGTTAGGCTTTTCGATACATCAGTACCTACCGCTTGCTCTTTTACTTTACCAACAAACTCACGAATAACCGGTAAAGCGACATCGGCTTCCAATAACGCCATGCGCACTTCACGCAGGGTATCTTTAATATTGTCCTCAGTTAAGCGACCGCGCCCACTGATATTTTTAAGGGTTTTACCTAATCGTTCGGAAAGATTATCAAACATGAATAACTCGAATAAAAACTATTAACAAAAATTATGACGCTATTATACCTGCGCTAACGATAATCTAAAGAAGAAAATTTTAACAACAGTGTATATCAGTGAAATATGCACGTTATTATGATTCACTCTGCCGTCCTAAAATTCGCATATCGAGATGGTTTTGGTATATAATAACTTTGTTTTTTATCGTTATTTATTTGGATAATACTGTGGAACAGTTAACGTCTTTTATCAAAAACTTTATCGATCTAAGTGCTGAAGCAAGCCCTTGGTTATTACTCGGTTTATTAATTGCAGGTTTAATGAAAGCTTGGATACCAAGTAAAATTCTCAGTAAACATTTAGGCAAAGGTAAATCTGCCATTGTTAAAGCTGCTTTGATCGGCGCACCGTTACCATTATGCTCTTGTGGGGTAATACCGGTAGCAACCGAGTTAAGACGTAGTGGCGCATCAGCCCCCGCTACAGCAGCATTTTTAGTTGCTACGCCTGAAACAGGTATTGATTCTGTTTCTGTTTCCTATGCACTACTCGGCCCAATCTTTGCTGTTTATCGCCCTTTTGCCGCGATTATGTCAGCAATCATTACGGGGGTACTGGTGTCAGGTATCAAAGAAGACATTAAGTTACCCGCCACTGATATAAAACAAAGTGAGACAAGTTGTTGCGCTAGCAAGCAACCTGCAGCACAAATTTTACCAACTGAACCTACCGTTAGTAGTTGCTGTAGTTCAAAATTACCCATTAAAGAAATAAAAATAGAAGCGAAGACAAGTACATGTTGTTCATCTACCACGGCAACTATGTCAAAAAAATCTTTTATTCCCTCGTCTGCATTGGCTGATTTTTTTGAAAAAACTAAAATGGGTGTGTATTACGCCGCTACAAAATTAATTGATGACATTATCGTTTGGTTAGCTATCGGCCTTCTCTTTGCCGCAATTATTCGTACCTTCTTACCTCCAGAATTTCTATTAAGCTACGGTAGTGGCTTGCCTGCCATGTTACTTATGATTGTGATATCTATCCCTATGTATATTTGTGCTACGGCCTCAACCCCCATAGCAGCAGGGTTTATTATGGCAGGGTTGTCACCTGGTACTGCTTTAGTTTTTATGATGGCAGGTCCTGCAACTAACATTTCAACCTTAGGGGTAATTAAAAATGAAATGGGTGGCGCGGTATTAATTCGTTATTTATTGGGTGTTGCTATATCTGCTATCGGGTTTGCTAGCTTACTTGATTTTGTTTTGAATTATTACGCCATTAATATTAGCGAACAAATGCAACATTCTCATGAACTATTACCTTATTGGCTTGGCTTAACGTGTGCCAGTTTAATTACATTATTAGCCATTAAACCCTTAAGAAAGCTAATACTGTAAATGAGAGCTCCTTAGTTTTTATTAATTATTTTTTAATTTAAATCAAAGCTTTTACTTAATTGCATAGTATTGGTAATTTTATCTGATAGAATCATTTAAATTGTATGTAAGTAGGAATTTATTAGTGGATTTTTTGGTTATTGGATATAGCATTGCATTTATTGCTTACATGCTTGCCACCTTGGCAATTTTATCACGCCTATTTCACCCTAAAGGCCCTAATCTTAACCAAGTCTTAGTACTCGCCATTATTGCTGTAATATCACATATATTTAATGGCGCACAATTATTTTTAAGTCCCGACGCCATCAACTTTAGTCTGCCAAATGTTATTTCTCTGGTTAGTTTAGCGATTACCATCACTATTTCGCTTATAGCACTACGCATGAAAGTTAACTTGTTACTTCCGGTAATATATGGTTTTGCGGGTATTTGGCAGTTAGTCATGATTTTCATACCCCAAACAGAGTCAATACCGCTCATGACAGAAAAAGCCATTTTAGTGGGGCATATAAGTATTGCTTTAATTGCCTATTGTATTTTAATCATTGCCACGTTGTACGCCTTTCAGGTCGCTTATATCAACCTAAAATTAAAAAATAAAAACCTCACAGCTGTGGTACATTTACCCCCATTAATGCAAGTTGAAAAACAACTGTTTACCATTTTAATAATGGGTACTGTGTGTTTGTTTGCTAGCCAACTTATTGGTCTTCTTTTTCTTGATGGTTTTTGGGCCAAAGAGAACCTTCATAAAACGGTACTCTCTTTAATAGCTTTGGCTATTTACATTATTATATTAGCCGGACATTTTTATCAGGGTTGGCGCGGTCATAGAGTATTATTGTTAACGATAACAGCAAGTATTCTCTTAACTTTGTCATACTTCGGCAGTCGATTTGTTAAAGAATTTATACTGTCTTAACTTTACTACTTTACTA
>DPHE01000013.1:22178-34748 GCA_003521815.1 Colwellia sp. | reverse complement strand
ACTTTACTACTTTACTAAAGGATCCATTTTTTGGAAAATATATCAACTCAGATGCTTTTTATTGTTTTAGGCATACTGATACTTATTTCAGCTTATTTTTCAGGCTCTGAAACTGGTATGATGTCACTAAACCGATATCGACTAAGACACCTTGAAAAAGAGAAACACAAAGGCGCAAAACGCGTTAGTAAATTACTTAAACGACCAGATCGCCTTATAGGTTTGATTCTTATTGGCAATAATTTGGTCAACATTGCGGCTGCGTCTATTGCTACTATCATTGGCATACGCTATTTTGGTGATGTCTATGGCATGTTAGTTTCAACGGTTGTACTCACGTTAGTTATTTTGATTTTTGCAGAAGTCACACCTAAAACCCTTGCCGCCTTATACCCTGAAAAAATAGCTTTTCCTAGCTCAATACTATTGACGCTATTACTGAAAATATTATTTCCATTAGTCATTGCGGTAAACTGGATCACTAATGGTATTTTAATGCTTTTGGGTATTAGCTCTGAACAGCGTGAACAACATAGTTTAAGCTCAGAAGAATTGCGCACGGTCGTCAATGAATCAGGCGCATTATTGCATGAGCAAGATCAAAGCATGCTAATGAGTATATTAGATTTGGACAAAGTAAGTGTTGAAGACATTATGATCCCTCGAAGCGAATTGGTAGGCATTGATGTAAACGACGACTGGAAAAAAATTCAAAAACAATTAACCCAAGCTAATCATACTCGCGTTTTACTTTATCGCGATAACATTGACGATGTTGTTGGCTATATTCATGCGCGTGATGCATTAAAGCTGCTATCAAAAAGTCAATTCACCAAAGCAACATTACTACGTGCTGTACGTGAATTATATTTTATTCCTGAAGGCACACCACTTAATATTCAACTATTAAAATTTCAGCATGCAAAAGAGCGCTTAGGCTTAGTTGTTGACGAATATGGTGATATTCAAGGCTTAGTCACTTTAGAAGATATTCTTGAAGAAATTGTTGGTGACTTCACCACTACCATGACACCCACACCTAGTGAAGAAGTCACTTTACAGCCTGATGGTAGTTATTTAGTTGATGGTAGTGCGAGTATTCGTGACATAAACAAAGAGATGACTTGGCAACTACCAACAGATGGTCCAAAAACACTCAATGGTTTAATTATTGAGCATTTAGAAGACATACCACAAAACAACATCAGCGTTCGTATTGCCGGCTACCCTATAGAGATAGTAGAGGTTTCGAATAACAGAATAAAAATAGTACGTGTTATGCCAGAATTTTTTGTTAGTAAAACGCAAGAAGAATACTAAAACGTTCACAATATATCTAACAAAGTTAATAACAAAGTTACCCACAGATAAAATAGTAAAAATAGCTTTCCACAATATCTGTGGATAACAATCTCAAAGCCTACTAGCCACAGCTTATTGTTATTTCAACCGTTTTTTTAACAAATATTTCATCTTTTCTTAAAGAAGTTATTGCAAAATCACTACGCTATAGTTCACTTGGCTTTGCTCTTTTTTTATAATAAAAAGTACAAGGTGGCAAGATTTATGCTTTAACAAATTAACGTATATTTATTCTTAACCAAAAAATAATCGCCGTAACAAGCCATGGTTTAAATCAGCTTCACAGCTTTTTAATTGTGTTGAGTAACGTAGGGCTCTATTGTCTACTTTTCTTGATACTTTAACTAACCACCCTTTCTTTTTATAACTTTTACGTTTAAAACCACCCCAGCCTTCATGATAGTTTAAATACTGGTTATAGGCATCCCACTTAGAAACGCTATTAATTTTTTGTGTTTTAAAAACAAACCATCCCATAAAATCAATAGCATCATCAAAGTCATCGCGATCAGCACCCGAATTACCTGTTTCGCGAACGTAATCGTCCCATGTCATCGTCTTGGCTTGTGAATAACCATATGCACTGCTTACCCTCCCCCACGGAATAAAACCGAGCAAATAATCTCTAGGTGGCTGCGCATCATGTTTAAATGAGCTTTCTTGATACATCATACTCATAGGCACGTGAATAGGTACGCCCCAGCGATCTCTGACATCTTTTGCAGCAAAATACCAATCTCTATGTTCACGAAATATTTCACAAATATCTTCAGGGTTTTGAGGTGGTGGTGTTGCACAGCTAGATAGAAGCAAAGTACTGAGTACTATAGAACAAATAGAGGTAACTTTAGGGGAAAGCAATAATGCCATAATTCAGTGAACTTTTATGATTGTATAATAAAACTAATAATGCCAGAATTCTCAATGAATTGGCACTACATAGCTGATTTTTTCGTAAGTTAAAAAAAAGGGGGATTCTGTTATATATAATAAATAAATTGAACTTACCTGCCCCTTTGTACTCATAACTTTTAGTTATATTATTCCCTTAGTGTTTCATGTTTTTATGCGCTTACTTAATTATTAGCGCATTTTTTTTGCCTTGTAAAATAGGTTATAGAGAGTAATACAAAACAACATGAAAAGAGTTTACTCTGGAGGCGTTTTTTAAACCGCTCATTTTAGCTAGGCTTTTACATTAAGAATATTGTCTATTTTGATAAACTCAATCAGAAAAATATTAATTGTTAAAATAATCTGCTAAAAAATCATCAAAATTCAATGTATCATTCGCTTCAATATCAAGCTGGTTTTGATGAGATTTATTTGCCCCGTCAACAAAATACTGCTCAGAATAAAATTGATAATCCCGATCAAGTGATTCTTGGCGATATTTAGCTGCCTGCGCGAGTGAATATTCTGACAGGCTTTGCTCTTGCTCCACCATAATAGATAAAACTTCTGCTGACGGGGTTAAGCTTGCATCATTAATTTTTGCGCGCTCTCTCGTGATTGAGTCACTGTAATTAGTCGTATTGTAGGCATTATCTAACAGTGTTGCTACATGCGCCATATTATCAAACAATTCATTACCCCACGTCATCACCGACTTTTGAGTAACGTCACCTTGACCATTAGCATCAGATAATAATAATTTAGGATCGCGTCCACGAAGTACCACTTCATTCATGTTTTTATCATGGCGCTGCTGTGAATCACAATCAAATTCTTTGTTATTAATAAAAGCACAATAAGTTAAAAATATATCTAAAAAATGTATCTGTTCAATGCTAATACCTGTATCAACAAAAGGATTAACATCAAGGGCTCTTACTTCAATATATTCTACACCGCGATCACGTAATGCTTGTGATGGTTTTTCGCCTGATTTCATCACTTGTTTTGGACGGATTGGTGCATATAATTCATTTTCTATTTGTAAAATATTACCATTAAGTTGCTGATATTCACCGTTAACCTTTACACCAATATCAGCAAATTGTTCAGACTTTAACCCGATAGCTTTTTTCACACCATCTACATAATCATGTAAATTGTTATAGCATATTTTTAATGCTGACTGCTCGCTACTGGTATAGCCTAAATCACTCATACGTAATGACGTTGCATATTCTAAGTATAAAGCCCCACGAAGTGACTTTTTAAAAGGCAACTGTGATGCTTTACCTTGTAAAAAAGAATCACAAAGCGCGGGTGAACTACCATATAAATACGGAATTAACCAACAGTAACGTTTATAATTTCTCAATATTGAAAAATATCGATCTGAAATAAAATCGCTCATCATTTGTTCATCGTTATGCAGAGACTGCATAACTTGCCAGAAATTTTGAGAAAATGAAAAGTTAAAATGAATGCCGGCAATAACTTGCATCATTGAGCCGTAGCGATTCTTTAATCCCTGACGATAAACTGTTTTCATTTTTCCAATATTAGAGCTGCCATATTGCGCCAACGGCACATTATCTGCTTCATGAACAAAACAAGGCATACTCATTGGCCATAACAACTCGCCATTGATGTTAGCAAAAGTATATTTTTGAATATCTTGCAGTTGTGCGATGGTTTCTTCGGGCGAATAGCTTACCGGTGTGATAAATTCTAATAATGTTTCGGAATAATCTGTCGTAATTTCACCATGCGTTAGCGCCGCCCCTAATTTATTATAGTGACCATGCTGTGATAGCTGACCTTTTGGCAAAATCCTTAAAGCTTCACGCTCAAGTCCTCGACCTATACTAGCAAGGGCTTTGAAGTTTTTTTCTTGATTAAAGGCGTCAATATAATCATGCAATGATAATGTCAAAATAATTCCTACGGTGTTAAACGAAACCCCTTATTTAATGAACTATAAATGAGGGGCTTTTATTGTTTTTCAATGGTTAAAGTAAAATTACTACTATTTTGCCAACTCAAATTTAACAATTTCAAATTTCATTTTTTCTAATTGTGGCTTAATAACTTGACCGTCTCCCACCACAATCCATTGCATTGATTTATTTAGTTCTTTTGCCGCAATGCTATTTAGCTGTTCAATAGTAATATTTTGGATAATATCACTTTGCAGTTCACCATAGTTTTCAGGTAAATCAAACTGTAATAACTGCCTTAAAAAACCACTTTTTTGAGCCGGGGTTTCATAACTTAATGCTTCATTTTGTGATATAGCTTGGCGCATAAAATCCACTTCATCGATTGTTAACCCATTTTTTTGATACTGAGCTAGTTCTTTTTCAATTTCTCTCATGGCATCATAAGTATGATCTTTTTTAACACTCGCACCAGCGCTGAAGCGACCTAAGGTTTTTCCTGCGGAAAAGTGACTCGATGCGCCATAGGTATAGCCTTTATCTTCACGCAAGTTTAAATTAATACGGCTATTAAAAGCTCCACCTAAAGGGTAGTTCATTAAAGTCGCTTTAAAATATTCTCCAGTAGCATCATAAATCATTGCACGGCGACTGTATTTAATCACCGATTGAGTTGCATTGGGTAAATCAACAAAATATATTTTATTCGCCTCAACCTTTGGAAACTGGATATAAACAGGAATAGTATAATCACTACCTTGCCACGATTTAAAATAATCAAGTTTAGGTAAAACATCACTTTTACTCACATCACCAACAATAACTAAACTGGCCTTTTTTGGTGAGAAATACAGTTTATAAAAGTTTTTAATATCCTTAAGTTCAATAGCAGAAACGGTTTTAATTGTACCACTATCCGGTAAACCTACGCGGTTATTTTCCCCATAAGTGACTTGCTTTAATGCTCGACTCGCTAGCGTATGAGCATCTTTACTACCCTGTTCTAAGGCCTGAACTAGCTGGTTTTTAACACGATCAAAATCGTGTTGATCAAATACTGGATTTAACATCATGTCTAACATCAGTAATAAAGTGGCGTCTAGGTTCTTCACTAGTGAACTAACGCGTACCGTAGTATTACGCCCAGAAGCACTAATAGAAATATTACTACCTAATTTCGCTAGTTCATTAGATAGCTCTTCTTTGGTATAATTATTCGTTCCTTCATTCATCAAATTCGCAGTAAGCGACGCCAGACCCGCTTTTTTTAGTGGATCGAGTAAAGTGCCTCCTTCGATACTTAATAACAAACTCACCGTCGGTGTTTCACTATTTTGTGTTGCTATAATCTGCAAGCCGTTACCAAAACTTTCACGCCATAATGTAGGTGTTTCAATTTGTGGGTTAGCGCCTGCTTTTGGCATAACACCACGGTCAAAACCGCTAGTGTTTTTCATAATAGGGGTATCAAGTTGAGTGATTTTAGGTGGATTATTTACATCAGGTAAAACAAAATTATCCGCTTTAGTGATAACTTGTGGTTGATCCTGTGGATAGATAGAGAGTATTGCAGCACCTTTACCCTTAATATACTTGTGATAAACCTTCATTACATCAGCTTTAGTCACGTTGTTATAACGCGCAACTTGTTGCTCAGTATAATCAGCATCCCCTAAAATAGTTTGATAATGCGCCAAAGTAGATACTTTACCCGCAACACTTTGTAAACCGTAAATAGTATCAGTTTCAATACCCACTTTTGTTTTTAGTAAATCTTCATCATTGACGCCACGCTGTTCAAACTCAAGTAACGTATCATTAATGACTTGTTCTATTTTAACTAACTCCATCCCCTGTCGAGGGTTTGGTAAAGCAAAAAAGCTCATTTTACAACCCAATTCACTACAAGGATGACTAGCACCTGCTTGCACAGCAACGCCTGATTTAACTAAATTTTTGTACAGCAAAGAGGTTGGGCCACTACCGATTATATTAGAAAAGACATCCAATGCAGCTTCATCTTTATGCATGCCATAAACAGTAGGAAAGCTAATATAAAGTAACGGTAAAGAAATATTGTCACTAAACGAATAATAACGATTATCAGGTAAACTGGTTAAGTGTTTGGGAATATTGTCAACTTTTGGTCCCGCTTTTAAACCGCCAAAATATTGATTTATCCATTGTAATGTTTGCGACTCATCAATATCACCACCAATGGTTAATACTGCATTGTTAGGGCCGTACCAACGGCTAAAAAACTCTTTCAAATCAGTTACTGTACCGCGTTCTAGATCGCTCATATAACCTATGACAGGCCATGAATAAGGATGCTCTCTTGGATATGTCATCTGGTTTACTGTTTCATTTAAACGCCCATAAGGACGATTATCAACATTTTGACCACGTTCATTCTTTACCGTTGCTCTTTGTACTTCAAATTTTTCTGTGGTGATAGTTTCAAGTAAAAAACCCATTCGGTCTGATTCAAGCCACAGCATTTTTTCTAATTGGTTTTTAGGCACCGTTTCGTAATAATTAGTTCGGTCGGTATTTGTAGTACCATTTAAATTGCCACCACTTTGGGTAACAATTTTAAAATGCTGCTCATCGGCAACATTTTTTGACCCCTGAAACATCATGTGTTCAAAGAAATGAGCAAAACCTGATTTACCTAATTGCTCACGTGCCGAGCCAACATGATAAGTCACATCAACATGCACCAAAGGATCAGAGTTGTCTTGATGTAAAATAACCGTTAGACCATTAGCCAATATGTATTTTTTAAAAGGAATCGCTAAACGTTCTTCACTGGCAACAACGGTTTGAACTAAGCTAACACCCGCTGGCAAAGTTATCTTTTCACTTAACTGAGGTGGAGAATTTTGGCTAGTACAAGCAAATAATAATGAGCTCGCTAAAGTAATAATACTCCGCTTAGTAATATAGTGGGTAAAACTTTTCAAAATAACATCCTGTATTTAGCGTAAAATGGTTTAATTGAATTATCATAGCAAAGTAAAATGAAAACAGGTTAACTTAAATGTTTAAAATTATTACACAAACTGACGATTTTGTTGTTGTCGCTAAGAATGCAGGGATTAATTTTCATGATGAAGATCTACAAGGTTCGGGGTTATTTTCTCAAGTAAAAAAACAGATGATAAAACAAGCTGATACTACTGAACTTTATCCGATACACAGACTAGATAAAATGACGTCAGGTTTAGTCTTATTCGCCAAAAACATTAAAAGCGCACAAGTTTTTGGCAAGCTATTTGAAGAACATCACGTTGAAAAATACTACCTCGCTATCAGTGATAAAAAACCGACGAAAAAACAAGGTTTAATAAAAGGTGATATGGCAAAAAGTCGCCGTGGTATGTTTAAGTTATTACGTACTATGAATAACCCAGCCATTACCCAGTTTTTTTCTTACCCTGTTTCCAATAAGCAACGTTTGTATTTATTAAGACCCCATTCGGGTAAAACACATCAACTGCGCGTTGCGTTAAGTAGTATAAGCGCTCCAATCCTTGGTGATCCTTTATATAACTCGAATTCAGTTGCTGATAGAGGCTATTTACATGCTTATGCTTTACGTTTTAGTTTTTTAGGGACAATGTATCAATTCATTCTGCCTAGCGATGAGGGTGAATATAACTTAGATCAAAGCGTTAAAGATAAGCTAGTGGAATTAGATCAACCCTGGTTGTTAAATTGGCCAAAATAGAAAACCAGATCCTGTTAATATGAATAGACCCCGCTCACCCTGAGCGGAGAGGCTCAGGACGGAGAAGTCGGGATGAACGAACAATAATTCAGTACTCCCTTCGACTACTTCGCGCTCAGTGCGAACGGAAACAACTCAGGATGAACGGTTTCTAGGTTAAAGGGTTGGCTTCTAAAGTGAATGAAAGAATACTATTGCAATAGTACTTGGGCAAACAAACTTGGTATACCATGGCCAAATTTTCCAGAACAATCCATATTCAACCTCGTCGTTACCTTGCTTTATTTCAGCTAAAACGTCACTTCGTTGCCAAATCCAACCAACAAACACACAACAAAGCATAGCAATTAAAGGTTGCCCATAAACAGTAGAAAGACTGATAACAAAACCAAACAACAGATCAAAATTAAGCACGATTAAGGTACTTATTATAAAGATACCAAAACCAATAAATGTTGTTGCTTTTTTACGCTCTATATTATGACGTTCAACGACAAACGATACAGGACCTTCTAACATAGAAATACTTGACGTTAATGCAGCAATAGACATTAAAACAAAAAAGCATAAACTAACAAAAAAGCCAACCTCACCCATGCCGTTAAATAATGTTGGTAGTACCTCAAAGACTAAATTAGGGCCAGAGATTAAACTTCCGTCGTCACCGAAAATAGCAACACCTCGTGCTTGAGCAACATACATTGAAGGAATAATAAGTAAACCCGCTAAAAAAGCGATAGACGCATCAATTAACGTTACTTGCGCACCCAAGGTGACTAAGTTTTCTTTCTTTGAAATATATGAGCCATAAATAACCATAACACTGGTACCTAAGGACAAAGAAAAGAATGCAGAACCAAGTGCATTAATAAGTAAATCAGGATCAAATACACGGGAAATATCGGGGTTTAAATAGGCAGAAAAACCCTCTCTTGATCCCTCTAAAGTAAACACATAAATAATGAGTAAAATGAGTAACCCAATTAGCATTGGCATTAACCGCTTAGACCACTTTTCAATACCGTTCTCAACACCTCGGCGAATAATTGAAATAGTAAGCATCATAAATAACGCCGTAAAGAGTAAGTTACGAGTAATTGATTGCGAAGTAAGCCAGCTTGATGCTTGGTTATAACCTAAAACTGTCGTTATGGGTTCAATCGCATACGACATCATCCAGCCGGCAAGAATGCCATAAAAACTCAAAATAAGTGAAGCACAAATAATACCGCTAAAACCGACAATAAACGCAAAGCGCTTTTGCCATAAATTACGTGACATTTTTTGCATAGACGTTACGGCATTAGCTTGCCCATAACGACCAATTAATAACTCGGCCATGAAAGCAGGATAAGCTAAACAAAAGGCCAGTACTAAATATACTAAAACAAACGCTGCACCGCCATTACTAGCCGTTTGTGTTGGAAACCCCCAAACATTACCTAAACCAACAGCAGAGCCTGCCGCCGCCATAATAAAACCGATACGCGAACTAAAGCCGCCTCTTGATGTACTCATTGATAATTCTCTTTGTTATTATTTTAAGTATTTATCGCTTAGACCAATTTATTGTTTTAATTGTTACTCCTCTTCTCTTCATCGTTTTTTAACTAAAGATATTAAGAGTGATGCAAAAAATTTCGAATAAGTATTTAACGAAATCAGGGCATTTTCCAAAGAGAAGCGATTATTATTATTTTCGACCGCTTTTAATCTATTTAAAAAGAAACAACATTAATAGAGGAAAACGCAAAAAAAAAAAAAGCTCATTGATTTAATCATATGAGCTTCTGACAACTTTGCTTTACAGTAAATGTAATTTAACGTATTTCGCCTTGAGTTTAATCTGCTTCAGGGCGCATATGAGGAAATAAAATAACATCTTTAATCGTTGGTGAATCACTAAATAACATCACTAATCGATCAATACCAATACCTTCACCAGCCGTTGGCGGTAAACCATATTCTAAAGCGCAGATATAATCAGCGTCATAATGCATCGCTTCGTCATCTCCGGCATCTTTTTCTTCTACTTGTTTCTTAAAACGAGCAGCTTGATCTTCAGCATCGTTAAGCTCAGAGAAACCATTGGCCAATTCACGACCTCCAACAAAAAATTCAAATCTGTCAGTAATAAATGGATTGTCATCGTTACGACGTGCTAGTGGTGAAACTTCCCATGGGTATTCAGTAATGAACGTTGGTTGATCTAATAAATGTTCAGCCACTTCTTCAAAAATTTCACAAATATACTTACCAGGCCCCCAAACTTTAGCCGCATCGCCTTCTTTAACACCAATGGCTTTCGCCATTGCTTTAATTGCGTCAAAGTTATTTTCTGGGTCACGTAGTGCTACTTCATCAAATTGCGCTGCTGCGTGATGGTCTTTACCATAAGTTAAGATAGCATCAACCATTGATAAACGAGCAAACGGCTTACCAAGATCATAGAATTTTTCTTCTACGACTTCGCCTTCAGCATTTTTCACTGTATTACGAATTGTCGTTGTACCTAATACGTCTTGCGCAATCGTACGTAACATTTCTTCCGTAGTATTCATTAGATCATGATAATCAGCATAAGCTTGGTAGAATTCAATCATGGTGAACTCTGGATTATGGCGTGTTGAAATACCTTCGTTACGAAAACTACGGTTAATTTCAAAAACACGATCAAAACCACCAACGACTAAACGCTTAAGATTAAGTTCTGGAGCGATACGTAAATACATATCAAGGTCAAAGGTATTATGGTGCGTCATAAAAGGTTTAGCTGTTGCGCCACCTGGTATGATTTGTAGCATCGGTGTTTCAACTTCCATGAAATCACGCTGCGTTAAAAAGTTACGAATACCGGCAACAATTTTTGAACGCATTTTAAAGGTGTTACGAGTATCTTCATTAATAATTAAATCAATGTAACGCTGACGATACTTAGTTTCTTGGTCTGATAAACCGTGGAATTTTTCTGGTAATGGACGTAGTGACTTAGTTAATAGTGAGTATTCGTCCATATTCACGTAAAGATCACCTTTACCTGATTTATGCAAAACACCTTTAACACCAACAATATCACCAATGTCTAATGATCCCCATTTAGCCCGGATTTCTTTTTGCACGGTTTTTTCAGCATAGCCTTGAATACGACCTGATGAGTCTTGTATTACTAAAAATGGTCCACGTTTTGCCATAACTCTACCCGCAATAGCATAAGTAACCTGAAGCGCTTCAAGCTCTTCTTTAGTTTTTTCACCATGTTCAGCTTGAATATCTGCAGCTAAATGCTCACGATTAAAATCGTTAGGAAAACCATTCGCATCACAATTAGAGCGAATTTTTTCAAGTTTTACACGACGCTCAGCAATAAGTTTATTTTCATCTTGTGCTACGGGCGTATTATTGGCTTTATCTGTCATTTTATTTCTCGTGGTTATCTTTGATTTTTCATTATTTATGAAAAGTTGTTGAATATTTGTTAAATAGTTTTATAAACCCGATTTAAGGCTAGCTTCTAAAAATTTATCTAAATCGCCGTCTAATACAGCTTGCGTGTTTCTATTTTCAACACCCGTTCTTAAATCTTTAATACGGCTATCATCTAATACGTAAGAGCGAATTTGACTGCCCCAACCGATATCCGACTTTCCGTCTTCAAGTACTTGTTTGTCTTCATTTTGTTTTTGTATCTCTAGCTCAAACAATTTTGCTTTTAATAATTTCATCGCGCTAGCACGGTTTTTATGTTGTGAACGATCACTTTGACACTGAACAACCGCCCCCGTAGGAATATGCGTTAAACGAATAGCAGAGTCAGTTTTATTTACATGTTGACCACCTGCACCAGAAGCACGGTAAGTATCTACACGTAAATCAGCCGGGTTAATATCAATGTCGATATTGTCATCAATTTCAGGATAAATAAACGCTGAAGCAAATGAAGTATGGCGACGACCACTTGAGTCAAAGGGTGACTTTCGTACTAACCTGTGCACGCCCGTCTCGGTACGTAACCAGCCATAAGCATATTCGCCCGTATATTTAATGGTACAGCCTTTAATGCCTGCAACATCACCACCCGTGACTTCAATGACTTCGGTTTTAAAACCGTGTGCTTCGCCCCAACGTAAATACATACGCATTAACATTTCAGCCCAATCTTGTGCCTCTGTGCCGCCTGAGCCTGATTGAATATCTAGATAACTGTTATTAGCATCTTGATCGCCACTAAACATACGGCGAAATTCAAGCTTTTCTAATATGGCATCTAACGCATCAGTCTCGCTTTGGGCATCATCAAAGGTTTCTTGATCTTCTTCTTCAACGGCTAATTCGACTAAACCTTCGATATCGTCGCAACCCATCTCTAATTCAACGATGGTATTAACCACTTCTTCAAGCGAACTACGCTCTTTACCTAACGCTTGTGCCCGCTCAGGTTCATTCCAAACATCGGGTAATTCCAACTCTCGTGACACTTCAACTAAACGCTCAGCTTTAACGTCGTAGTCAAAGGTACCCCCGAAGTAAGTCAGCACGTTCGCGAATTTCTTTTAATTTATTTATTATGGGGTTAATTTCAAACATAAGCTTTCGAACATAATCCTTCAAAAATAAGTTTTTAAATATATCTTTTCAAATATATCT
>DPHE01000013.1:0-22014 GCA_003521815.1 Colwellia sp. | reverse complement strand
TATATCTTTTCAAATATATCTTTTTAAACGATTTCACTCGTTAGGATAATTAAAAAATAGTCGCGCATTATAGCGTAAAAATGCCTGTAAATAAACGGTTAACACTGCACGCTTTTACTATTACATACATAATGTTTCATCAAAGTAGAAAACATCATCATTGACAATAAAAAAGGCCAGTATGTAATCATACTGGCCTTCATAACACGATAATTAAATCGCTAAATTTACACTAAGAATATTACTTAGGTAATTTAACAGAATCTTTAACTAAAGTAGTTACTTCTTCTGAAGTTTTTGTAACAACAGCGTAAGCTTCTTTCGCTGAATCTGAAACTTTAGCTTGAAGCGCTTCATTAAATGATTTTTGTGATTCAACAGCCGCTGTAAAATCTGTTTGTGATGATAATGCTTTAGTTTGAGCAATACTGTCATTTAAAATAGACGTAATTAAAGCCGTTTGCTGGCTAATTAATTGCTCAACTGTTTTAGTATTTAATTCTACTAAGCTATTTAATGGTTTCATTGCAGTTTCAACTTGCGCTGTATCGCTGAAAGATTTCATTGCAGTAGTAAATTGATTTGTTAATTGTTCAGTTAATTGAGTAAACATAATTAAGATTCCTGTTTTATTTTGTTTTGTACTGCGGTGCAGCAATAAGATTTAAAGTGAGTATACCTAGCAAAAACATATTGGTCAATAACTTTTTGCTGCACCGCATCAATTCATCACAAAATTTTCATAAAGCCTTGATATTAAGTAAAAACAATCTAATCAAATTACTGCCGCCAGCTAACTGAACTTTACGTACCAATGCCACGTCCCTCTCAACCCCAATAGACCGCTAATGCTCAAACATGCGCTTTACCTAGGTTTTTCTTCGCACAATAAGATAACGCACTGAATAAAATGGGTATTACTCTTCACCACCTTCAAGTAATTCAGCAAAGTAAGCGAGTTTTTCTAACGCTAAACTATGAATGGATTTGCGCGGGTATCTTCCTGTGCTATTCATCGTACCTGCTGTTGTTGCCATCAATAACTCTAATGCTTGGTCTATCGTTTCTACCGCATAAATAGCAAAATGGCCACACGCTACCGCTTCAATCACTTCACTGTTAAGCATTAAATTAATCACATTGGTTTTAGGGATAATGACACCTTGCTTACCCGTTAACCCTTTGTCTTTACATAGTTGAAAAAAGCCTTCGATTTTTTCATTTGCGCCACCAATAGATTGCACCTCACCATGTTGATTAATTGAGCCCGTAATCGCTAAACTCTGATCGATAGGCAATAAAGTAATAGCGGATATGAGCGCGCAGAGTTCAGCCATTGAGGCGCTGTCTCCGTCAATATGACCGTAAGATTGCTCTATAGCGATATTAGCTGAAATTGCCACCGGGATGTTTTGACCATATTTATGACCTAAATATCCCGTTAATAACAACACACCTTTGGAATGAATAGATTTACCCAAATCAACTTCACGCTCAATATCTGTCACTCCTTGACTACCCGCATAAACCGTTGCCGTAATACGAGCAGGCGTGCCAAAAACACTATCACCAATTTCTAAAACGGTTAAACCATTAACTTTACCAACATAATCACCTTCAGTGCTGATTAATACTTGTTGTTCTTTTATTTCATCCAGCCAAGTCTCACTTAATCGACCAGTACGACGTTTTTTAGCCGCTAGTGCCATGGCAATATGCTCAGCGGTCAATCTACCTTTAGTTCCACTATTACCCCGACAATAATTAGCTTCATCTAGCAAGTCATTTACCTGCACAATGTTCGCTGAAATTTTATGTTGATGCTCTGCTCGCCTTAACGCATAACGTACTAATTCAAGCACCGCTTCATCATCAATTTCTGGGTAATTATGTTTCAAGGCGCGTTGACGAATTAAGTTACCAAAAGCCTGTAAATTCTCATCGCTTTTTTCTAAATGACGATCGAAATCAGCTAGTACTCTAAATAATTCGGTAAATTCCTGATCATAGTCTTGTAAGGTATAATAAATTTCAGCATCACCAAGTAATATCACTTTCACTTGCAAAGGGATTTTTTCAGGTTGTAAGCTATATGCTCCCGGTTGACTAGAATCAGAGTATGGATTCTCTATTGTTACCTGTCCTGTTTTTAAAGCCAGTTTTAAACGCGACCATACTAAAGGCTGAGTTAATAATTTATCTGCATCAAGCAACAAATACCCCCCATTGGCTTTATGGAGTGCGCCAGGCCTAATTAATCGATAACTAGTATAACTACTGCCTTGAAAACTAGAAAAGTCGACATGACCAAAAAGATTTTGATAGGTAGGATTTTGTTCATAAACGACTGGAGCGCCATCATTAACGTCACGCGGTACGAGTAAATTAGGTAAAAACCGTTCAACCATTAATTTACGTAACTCTTTATCATTAGGCGCATCGTCATCGTCATTAACTAAAATCTCTAACGAGGCATCTACAATATGGGCTTTGACTTTACTAAGGTATTTTAGCACCCCTTGATTATTAGCAAATTCTTGTTCAAGTTCTGTTAAATAAGGCTGAATGGCTTGCTCTGCGGTTTCATTTTTTAACTGTCGTAATTTATCTGACGATTCTCGTTTCCACAGTGGTAGTTCAAGTAGTTGCTCAGCAAGCACCACTTCAAGCTCTGACAATAATTGATAAAACTTAGCGCGTTCTGTTTCATCTATATTAGCAAACTCTTTGTCATTTAATGGTTTCCCATCAACTAAAGGTGAAAAACCTACTTCGCCATTTTCTTCGTATAATGAAACATTACTTTTTAAGGCTATCTCTTCAACCTTAGAAATCGCTTCATCATATTTTTTATTAAAGTCCCTATCTATTGCTGATTTATGCCTTTGATAACCTGGGTTATCAAAAATCTCCGGAAACAAGTCCATTAATTCATCAATAAACTTATTTATCCGTGATAGTAATTGCTTCCCATCACCAGGGTTTACATAAAGGCTATAAGGTGCATGACTTTCGTCAAAGTTATTGATATAACACCACTCTACAGGACTTAATTGTTCTTTTGCTAGCGCGGTTAACATTTGCTTTATTAATGTTTGTCTACCTGTTCCGTGCTCGCCCATAGCGAAGACATTAAAGCCAACGGAGCTCATCGACAGACCAAACTCAAGTGCCTCTTTAGCTCTATTATGACCAACAAAAGTCTGTGCTATTTCGCTAGGAGATTGCTGTTGAGAAAAAATAGCTGCGGATAAAGGAGAACTAAGTTGAGAAGCATTGAGTTTGCATTGAGAAGCAGACGTTGTGAACATGGATATCCTTGAAAATTAATACGTTAAAAGACTAGAAAGTCTGTATCACAAGTGTACTCGTAAAATATCCTACTAACAATAATAAGCGTTAACAATATGAAGTTTGGGAATAATTATTTCAATTGTTATCATTAAGGATCAAGTGGCAATCGAGTAAAGCTATCACCTCCACACTTTACACAGGCAACTGCTTCACTGGCATGCATGATATGAGTTTTTTCATTACATTGCTGGCAAACTAACTCGCCAAAACCAATAATATCTCCAACCTTGTAAATTCCATCATGTTCAAAATCGTCCACCAATTCAGCCCATTCAACTTGCGATTTGTCGGTTAAGTGAGCAAGGCTTGCCCACATTCTTTCATTCAGTAAATTCAGGTAAATTGAATGTTTTATTTCTGCCTGATTTAGTTGATAAAAATCATGTAAGTCATACGTGAAGTTATCAACAAATTGATTCAATTTTTCTTCTGTCATCCCTTCAGCCGTTTTTGTATAGGCTTTAGCTTGATTAACTAGCTCATTAATTCGAGGCTTTTGAATCTCTTTCATCTCATCAAGCCAATCACTAAGATTCTGATAAACTTCCATTAAATATTCTTTTTTTTCTGTCATAATGCTTCCCTAGATTAACGAAAATGCTGCCAATTTTATGTTCATACTTTAAGTATATACCCGTTACTAATCAAGATACATGTTGTAGAGCACTTTGAATGGTAATAGGTATATAAAACTTAATTAAGCTTGTCGTGCTATAGCCAGATAAGGTATTCTAAAGAGATAATTTAAACTAAAATTTGCTGTGCCTTTAAATCGTTTATTTATAGATAAAATGATTACAATAGCGCTAATAAATCCCAAATATACCGTTCGAGACCCCATTAATGGAAGCCATTTATAATTCCCAAGCGATTGAAGCCACAGTACAAAAATTTTGGACTGAAAACAATACTTTTAAATCGATTGAAGACGAGAGTAAAGAGAAGTTCTATTGTTTAGCTATGTTCCCCTACCCTAGCGGTCGTCTACACATGGGCCATGTACGTAATTACAGTTTGGGTGATGTGATTTCTCGTTACCAACGTATGCAAGGTAAAAATGTAATGCAACCTATGGGTTGGGATGCTTTTGGTTTACCTGCGGAAAATGCGGCAATTAAAAATAAAACTGCGCCTGCTAACTGGACATATAAAAACATAGATTACATGCGAAATCAGTTAAATTCACTCGGTTTTGGGTATGACTGGAGCCGTGAATTAGCCACTTGTAAGCCTGATTATTATCGTTGGGAACAATGGTTTTTCACTAAACTGTATGAAAAAGGTTTAGTTTATAAAAAAAATGCTTCAGTAAACTGGGATCCCGTTGATCAAACTGTATTAGCAAACGAGCAAGTTATTGATGGTCGTGGTTGGCGCTCTGGCGCTATTGTTGAAAAGAAAGCGATTCCACAATGGTTTATTAAAATTACCGATTATGCGCAAGAGTTATTGGATGATTTAGACCTGTTAACCGAATGGCCTGAACAAGTAAAAACGATGCAACGTAATTGGATCGGTCGCTCACAAGGTGTTGAGATGACGTTTCAGGTTGACGGTTTAGTTGAAGGTAAACAAGAAAGCTTTGATATTTATACCACTCGTCCAGATACTTTACTGGGTGTTACTTATATGGCACTTGCCGCTGAACACCCATTAGCCCTCATTGCTTCAAAAAATAATGCCGCCAACGGAAACACTACGCTTGCCGATTTTATTCAAGAATGCAAAGGTAATCAAACCACAGACGCTGATATGGCGACTATGGAGAAAAAAGGTGTAGATACTGGTTTTAAAGCTATTCACCCTTTGACCGGTAAGTTAGTTCCTGTTTGGGCTGCCAACTTTGTATTAATGGACTACGGCTCAGGTGCGGTGATGTCTGTACCGGGACATGACCAACGTGATTATGAATTTGCGACCAAGTATGGTTTAGCTATTACGCAAGTGATTACTACCTCGAAGGAAAGTGGTGGCGAAGTAGGTGATGACGCTAATATTTCTGATATAAGCAAAGCGGCGATCACTGAAAAAGGCACATTGATCAACTCAGGTGAGTTTGACGGTTTAGATTTTGAAGCCGCTTTTACCGCCATCAGCGATAAATTAGTAAAAGAGAATAAAGGTAAAATAACCACTAATTTCCGTTTACGTGATTGGGGCGTTTCTCGTCAACGTTATTGGGGTACACCCATTCCAATGGTTAACCTCGCTAATGGTGAATCTGTTCCTGTTCCGACAAGTGAATTACCGGTTATATTGCCAGAAGATGTCGTGATGAACGGCGTAACATCTCCTATTAAAGACGATCCCCAGTGGGCAAAAACCACCTTTAATGGTGAAGACGCTTTGCGTGAAACTGATACCTTTGATACCTTTATGGAATCTTCATGGTATTACGCTCGTTATTGTTCACCTAATGATAACAGCCAAATGATTGATCCCGCCCAAGCTAATTATTGGCTGCCAGTGGATCAATATATTGGTGGTATTGAACATGCTATTTTACATTTACTTTATTCTCGTTTTTTCCACAAACTATTACGTGATGTTGGTTTAGTGCAATGTGATGAACCCTACAAAAAATTACTTTGCCAAGGCATGGTACTAGCAGACACCTATTATCGTGAAGCCGATAATGGCGCGCAAGAATGGATTGCGCCAGATGATGTTATTGTTGAACGTGATGAAAAAGGCCAAGTGACTTCTGCTATCAGCAAAATAGATGGTGAGGCGGTTATTTCTGCGGGCATGAGTAAAATGTCTAAATCAAAAAATAACGGTATCGATCCCCAATCTGTTATTCAGAAATACGGTGCTGATACTGTCCGTTTGTTTATCATGTTTACTTCACCACCAGAGCAAACCCTAGAATGGTCAGATGCTGGCGTTGAAGGTTCTCATCGCTTTGTTAAGCGTGTTTATAAATTGGTATATGACACAGTTGATACTTGTCAAGGTAAGCATTATGACATTGACGGTTTAACACTGAACGCTGATCAGAAAAAACTGCGCAGAGAATTACACAAAACGATTGCTAAAGTAACCGATGACATAGGTCGTCGTAACACGTTTAATACGGCAATTGCTGCCATTATGGAATTAATGAACCATCTAAGCAAAGCGCCGATTACATCTGATGAAGATAAAGCGGTCATGCTTGAAGCACTTCGCGCGGTAGTATTAATGCTTACACCGATTACACCGCATATGTGTCATTACTTATGGCAAACAATTGGTCGCAATGATACTGACGTAGAAAATTATCCATGGCCAACTGTTGATAACAGCGCATTAATTGAAGATGAAAAGCTAATTATCGTACAAGTTAACGGCAAGCTTAGAGCAAAAATCACCGTTGCTGTAGATGCTAGTAAAGAAACAGTTGAAGCGCTTGGGTTGAGTGATGAAAACGTCGTTAAATTTACGGAAGGAAACACTATTCGTAAAGTTATTTATATTCCAGGTAAAATACTCAACATTGTGGCTAACTAATATGTTCATGATGACATATAAGCGCTTGATAATAACGTTTACTTTGGCAAGCCTATTATCCGCTTGTGGTTTTCATCTACGTGGTGATTATTTACTTAGCGATGAATTGCAAACGTTATATGTCACGTCAAGCGATGTGCACGGTGAATTAACTCGCTTAGTAAAACAGCATTTATCTCACAAAAAAGTAAAGGTACTTAAGCATAAAAATTCACAAGTACCTGAGCTTCGCATTATGTCAGATACGCTAGATAGAAGAACCTTATCGGTTTTTCAAAATGGACAAGTAGCCGAGTATGAACTTATTTATGCGGTACATTATCAGTTGCGTTTTGCTAATGAAGAGCCGAAAAATTTTCGCTTTGAGCTAAATAGAGATTATCAAGATGATCCAAACTTAGCTTTAGCAAAATCGAGAGAGCTATCTTTATTGCTCAGTGAACTGAGAAGATCAGCAGCAGATAAAATTTTACGAGATATGGCAAGAGTTCAACGATAGGTTTTACATGAAAATTTACCATAACCAACTTATACAAACATTAACACAAGGATTTATACCTGTTTGGTTGGTTTTTGGTGATGAGCCTTGGCAAAAAAACAATAGTTTAGTCACTATAAAAGCTCACGCTCAACAGCGAGGTTTTAGTGAAGTTATTCGCTTGAGTGGCGATCATAAATTTAACTGGCAACAAATAATTGATGAGTACCAATCATTAAGCTTATTTGCGAGTCAGCGTATTATTGAAGTGGAGTTTACTACGGTTAAAATTGGCGATAGTGGTAATAAAATATTACTCGCATTAAGCGAGTTAGTGACACAAAATACAGAACTTCAAGATGTTATTTTTATTTTTCATGGTCCTAAACTTGATGGTGCCAGCACTAATAGAAAGTGGTTTAAAGCCTTAATACAATTAGGGTGTTATCTACCTTTATATGATATAGAGGTTAAAGGACTTCCCAAATGGCTACAAAACCAAGCAAAAAACGTTAATGTTAATTTGGCACCTGAGTTATCCTCATTATTAATTGAATTATTTGAAGGTAATTTACCGGCGTTAGCGCAAGAGTTGCAAAAGTTATCCTTACTATTTGGCACAAGACAAATTAGTTTAAGCGATGCTGAACAAATAGTGATTAAGCAAGCTAAGTTTAACCCCTTTCAAATTATAGATGCGTTATTAGAGGGTAACTGTAAAAAGTGCATAACGATGTTAGATCAATTACAACAGGAAGGTACGGCTGCTGGTCAAATTATTTGGGTGTTTCATAAAGAGTTCAATCAACTATATGCCATGCTAGACAAACTGGCACAAGGTCGTCCGCTCAACGATTTATATAAAGAATATCGAATTTGGGATAAACGTAAACCGCTTTATCAACATGCGCTGACTCATATAAATTTAAAAGATATTAAACGGGCAATGTCACGACTAGCCGACATAGATCTGATCAGTAAAACAAGTAGTGAATTTAATGCTTTTATATTATTGGCCGATGTTTGTTTAACACTTTACCATGGTGACATTACGCAAAACTATTCATTGAATTATGACTATTCTTAATCGTTTTTTCTCAACCAAAGTAATTTAACCTATGACGAGTATTGGTATTTTAGGTGGCACTTTTGACCCCGTTCACCTTGGGCATACTCTACCCACTAAAGCGGTAGCAGATTACCTATCATTAACTCAAGTATTGTTAATTCCGGCTAATATTCCACCTCATAAAGCAACGCCCAATGTTAGCGCAAAACAACGTGCTGAAATGGTTCATTTGGCTTGTAGCACAGAACCTTCATTTAGATGTGATGAACGCGAGCTAAAACGTGATGGAAACTCTTATACCGTCGACACGTTAAAAGAGTTAGCAGAGGAATTTCCACAGCAAACATTGTATTTTATTGTTGGTCTAGACTCTTTATTAACGTTTACTCGCTGGCATAAGTATCAAGAGATTCTATCTCTTTGTCATTTGGTTGTGAACACCAGGCCAAACTACCAATTAAACAAGGTAGATCAAGCGACTATAGCGTTATTAACTAATCATCAAGTTCATACTATTACTGAATTAAAAAAACATAGTTCAGGTGGTATTCTCTTACTCCCCAAGACCCTACCGTCTTATCATAACCACTTGCATATAGATATTTCATCAAGTGACATTCGCCAACAATTAACCAATAATCAAGATTGCCAGCAACTATTAACGCCTAGTGTTTTGACTTTTATCAAAAAAAATAACCTTTATCGTTAACAGAACAACAATATGAGTCAGTGAGCGATAAAATATTTAATCCATTTAGAATGATCATATATTTATTCGTAATGCTATTAATGTTAATATTGACAGACTGTGCTTAACTTAATTTAAAGCACCGTGAACAATCAACTAAACATTAGGAAGAACCCCTTGCAAACCGAAGCACTTAAAGCATTTGTAATTGAAAAACTCGAAGACATGAAAGGCAGAGACATCATCTCTCTAAGCATTGGCGAGAAAGCAAGCTTTGCCGACTATATGATTATTTGCTCAGGCAACTCAAACCGCCATATAAAATCAATCGCGCAATCAGTGGCTATGGAATGTAGAGCTGAAGGTATTGAACCACGCGGCATAGAAGGTAACGATGTTGGCGAATGGGCATTAGTTGATTTAGGCGATATTATTGTTCATGTCATGACTAACGAACAACGTGATAAATACAATTTAGAACAACTATGGGGCGAATAACAGCCAATTTTATTGGTGTGATTAAACTATGAAGTTAACTTTATATGCGGTTGGCACAAAAATGCCAACTTGGGTCAGCCAGGGTTTTAAAGAATATGCTCGGCGTTTTCCTCGTGATTTATCTTTTGATTTAATAGAGATATGTGCAGGAAAACGGGGGAAAAATGCTGACATTACGCGTATTTTAGAAAAAGAGGGTGAACAATTATTAGCGACTATCCCTAAAGGCAGCCGTATAGTTACCTTAGAGGTTGAAGGTAAACCTTGGACTACACCTCAACTGGCTAATCAGCTTGAACGTTGGCAGTTCGATGGTAGAGATGTAGCACTCTTAGTGGGTGGACCTGAAGGGCTAGCCCCTGCTTGTATAAAAGCCAGTGAACAAAAATGGTCTTTATCAGCACTGACTTTACCTCATCCTATGGTAAGAGTTCTTATTGCCGAAAGTTTATATCGCGCATGGAGCATTAATAATAACCACCCTTACCATAGAGAATGAGAATGGTAACTCAGCGTATTATTATTCGTGATATTATCTACGGCAATAGCCCTAGAGCTAACTTATCTGCCTTCAATACTATTCTCACTCCACACTCTTTTTACTATCAAGAACATAATTAATGTCACCTCGTCGCGTTATTATTCGTAACCATAGTGCAGAGGCTAATTTATTTGCCCGCCGTACTTTTATTGCCTTTGTTGGTGTATTATTACTGCTACTAATATTGTTTAGCAATCTCTACTCCTTACAAGTAGACTCTTTTGAAAAATATCAGACACGTTCAAATTCAAATCGCATAAAATTACTCCCCGTAGCACCAAACCGCGGTCTAATATACGATCGCAATGGCATCATCCTCGCAGATAACAAACCTGTTTATAGCCTAGCGGTGATCCCTGAAGAAGTTGATAACTTAGAAGCTAGCATTCAAGAAATAAGTAAACTACTTGATATTAGTACCGACAGACAAGAAATATTTTTTAAAGCGGTCAAAGGTAAACGCCGCTTTAAACAAATAGAATTAAAATCCCATTTAAGTGAGCAACAAGTAGCGCTATTTTCAGTTAACCAACAAAAGTTTCCTGGTGTTTTTGTTGATGCTCGCTTAAAGCGCTATTACCCTTTTGGCGAACTAACCACGCATAATTTAGGTTATGTAGCTCGAATCAATCGAAAAGATGCCAATAAACTTAAGCAACAGGGTGAGTTTGAAAACTATGCCGCTACGCATAGTATAGGGAAATTGGGTATTGAAAAATATTATGAAGAACTTTTACACGGCACTATTGGTCACCAAGAAGTTGAGATAAATAACCAAGGTAGAATAATCCGCACCTTGAATTATACCCCTCCAGTTCAGGGTCAAGATCTCACCTTAACCCTAGACATAGAACTTCAAATGATAGCTAAACGTGCGTTATCTGGAAAGCGTGGCGCTGTAGTAGCAATGAACCCGCGTTCCGGTGGAATTTTAGCGATGTACTCTAACCCTAGCTATGATGGTAACTTATTTGTACATGGCATCCGCAGTAAAGAATACAAAAAACTCCTTAGTTCAAAAGGTTTACCTTTAATCAACCGAGGTGTACAGGGTTACCCTCCCGCTTCTACAGTAAAACCTTTTATGGCTTTAACCGGTTTAGAAGAACAAGTGATCACCGAAAACACTAAGATTTGGGATCCCGGTTGGTATCAATTAGAGGGCTTACCTAATAAATATCGAGATTGGAAAAGATGGGGTCATGGCTGGGTAAATTTAACTAAAGCCCTGGAGCAATCGTGTAACATTTATTTTTTTGATTTAGCCTTTAAGCTTGGTATCACTAAAATTAGCACTATGATGGAGCAGTTTGGTTTTGGTGATTATACCGGTATTGATATTCATGAAGAAAGTAGAGCCATTATGCCCAGTGTTGCATGGAAACGAGACCGTTATAATAAACCTTGGTATACCGGTGAAACGCTTTCTGTCGGAATTGGACAAAGCTATTGGACTGTTACCCCATTGCAATTAACTCAAGCAGTTACCACGTTAGTAAACCACGGAGAAAGAAAAGTACCGCACTTTTTAAAAGCGACAAAAAAAATAGCGATAAATAAGGAAGGTGCTAGCCAAAGCACCTTCGAAGAAGTCATTTATGAAGAGCAAGCCCCTTTAGTATTAAAACAAGCAAAGCATTGGGATATAGTGCTAGAAGCAATGCATAATACCGTTCAGAAATTTGGTGCAACCGCTTACACTCCCTTTAAAGGATCTAAGTATGACGCTGCTGGCAAAACTGGCTCAGCACAGGTTGCTCGTATTAAACAAAATGAAGAATACGATGCAAAGTCCACCCAAGAAAATCAGCGTGATAATGCGATGTTTATTGCCTTTGCACCCTTTAAAAATCCTGAAGTAGTAGTTGCCGTTGCAATAGAAAACGTTGCCAAAGGTGGTGGAGCCACTAATGCTGGCCCTGTTGCACGACAAATTATGGATCAATATTTTGGCAACAGAGTGATTACCTCTAGCATGGATAATTCATCTAACCAATTAAATACTAAGACTCAGCAACACATGCACCAATCACACCTCCAAGAGAGCGACTAATGCGCAATAGTGGCCAAGATCAACAAAAATCATATAGTATATGGCAAAAATTGCATATTGATTTACCTTTATTACTGGGCATACTATCGCTAATGGCACTTGGTTTGTTCATCGTTTTTAGTGCCGGTGGCCAAAGTATGGATATAGTTTACCGCCAAGCTATTCGATTAGGCATTGCTATTGTGGCCATGCTAGCAATAGCCCAAATTCCACCCTTATCATATCGAAAATGGGCAGTACCGGTTTTTGTATTAGGGTTATTAATGTTAGTCGCTGTATTACTTTTTGGCCATGTAGGTAAAGGCGCACAACGCTGGCTAGATTTGGGTTTTATGAAATTTCAGCCCTCAGAAATAATGAAACTGATAGTACCAATTATGATTGCTTGGTTTGTCAGTCAAAACAATTTACCTGTTAAAAATCCCACCATCATATGGGCTTTTCTCTTAGTATTAATTCCTACACTACTTATTGCTAACCAACCAGACTTAGGTACTTCGCTGTTAATTGCTAGCTCTGGTATTTTTGTTATTTTTCTCGCTGGGGCTAGTTGGAAATTAATTGCTGTTTGCGTTGGGCTAGGCTCAGCATTCGCTCCCGTGTTATGGATGTTTTTGATGAAAGATTACCAAAGACAAAGAGTGATGACTTTTTTAAACCCTGAGCAAGATCCACTTGGCTCCGGTTACCATATTATTCAGTCTAAAATAGCTATAGGCTCTGGTGGAATTGATGGTAAAGGTTGGCTGCAAGGCACACAATCTCAATTAGAGTTTTTACCTGAACCCCATACTGATTTTATTTTTGCTGTTTTTAGTGAAGAGTTTGGCTTGATTGGTGTCGGTGTTTTACTTGCAGTGTATCTATTTATAATAATGCGCGGTCTATGGATTGCCGTTAATGCTCAACACCCCTTTACCAAGTTGTTAGCCGGTAGTATTACCCTAACGTTCTTTGTTTATGTGTTTGTTAATATTGGCATGGTATCAGGTTTGTTACCTGTTGTTGGCGTGCCTTTACCCTTAGTGAGTTATGGAGGTACATCAATGGTGACATTACTCGCAGGTTTTGGCATGCTGATGGCTATTAGTACTCACCGACGGCTTCATACTTAAAGGTAAATAAATATTTTGCTATTTTGTCTAACTTTTTTGTCAAACGTGCTCATTGACTAGCATCAACTCCGCGCGTTATCCTTAAATTTACACAAACTCACTTCAATACTAACGACCTTAACTTCATATAAAAATAAGAAAATATAATGGGAACACTATACAAACTATTCTTCTTAGTTCTACTTACCCTGCTAACTGCCTGTAGTTCTGGCCGCTATCAACAGGCTAACGATAGTATTCCAAGTAGATTACCAAACCAAGCAGAATTAAAAGATGCCACCCCCCGCGCAGAAAATCATAGTCGTGGAGGCAACAAAAATTATCAAGTTCGCGGTATTAACTATCAAGTATTAACGCATGCACAAAATTTTGAAGAAATAGGTACCGCCTCTTGGTACGGTAGAAAATTTCACGGTCATTTAACCTCAAATGGTGAAATTTATGATATGTATGCCATGAGCGCTGCCCATAAAAACCTCCCCTTACCGACCTATTTAAAGGTTACTAATTTAGCTAACAATAAGTCGGTAATCGTTCGAGTCAATGACCGTGGTCCTTTTCATCAACAACGTATTATTGATTTATCCTACAGTGCCGCCTACAAACTTGATATGTTGAAAACAGGTACTGCGGAAGTGAAAATCGCCAGTATAACGAACGTCAATAAAACCAATGTCCCTAAAGAGCCATTGATTGTAAATATAAAAAAATCAATAATCGATAGCCAATTAAATGAGCCCCCAACAAAAAAGTACATTCAAGTATTTGCTACAAGTAAGCTTGAATTAGCCAAAAAAACAGCTCTTTTTTTATCCAAAAAATATTTGCATACGGTTAATTATCCTGAAAAAAATAAAATATACCGTATTCAAATAGGTCCTTTTTTAGATAACACCATAATAAATAAACTATTGCTAGAGCTAAAACAAGGAAGTTATCCAAACGCTTACTTAAGAAACCTTTAACATACCTAAAACTCACCCTTTGTGTTGATTTGGCTATAATTAGAGCATAGAGAGAAAAGAGTTTTTACAATAATATCAATTCCATCATAGCCAAGCATGATAGAGATGATATACTTTCCTTGAGCTCTATTAAAAATCATATTCCTATTCACCTCAATATTAAAAATTATGTCTTTAAAATTATGTCTTTAAAATTAAAAAAATCTGCTCGCACATTGATCAAATTTATTTCAAATACCTTATTAGGTTCAGCCTTAGCTTTTTCATCTATTAGCCATGCGATAAGCATTATTCCTGATGCACCAAAAATTAATGCTAAAGGTTTTATTTTACTCGATTTTACAACGGGAAAGGTGATAGCAGAAGGTAATGCTGACATGCAATTAGCGCCAGCAAGCTTAACTAAAATGATGACGAGCTACATCATAGGTAAGGAATTAGAAAACGGTAATATATCAAATAATGACAAGGTAATGATCAGCGAAAATGCTTGGGCAAAAAACTTTCCTGAATCATCAAAAATGTTTATTGAAGTAGGCACTGAAGTTCCCGTGAACCTTTTAAACCAAGGTATTATTGTTGCTTCGGGTAATGATGCCTGTGTTGCCATGGCTGAACATATTGCCGGCAGTGAAAGTGCTTTTGCCGATTTAATGAATGCGCATGCTGAACAAATAGGTATGTCGAGTTCATTTTTTGAAAATAGCCACGGTTTAGATAGCTCTTCTCATATGACTACACCACGTGACATGGCTACATTAGCCAGTGCTATTATCCGTGAAGTTCCCAGTGAATATGCTATTTATAAACAAAAATCATTCACTTATAACAATATAAAACAATATAACCGTAACTCTTTGTTATGGGATAAAAGCTTAAATGTGGATGGTATGAAAACTGGCCATACTTCAAATGCGGGTTATAGCTTAGTCACCTCAGGCACTAAAGGTGATATGCGTTTAATCACGGTAGTAATGGGTACTGATAGCGAGCGAGCTAGACAGGTAGAAAGTAAAAAGTTACTTAATTATGGTTTCCGATTTTTTGAAACGCTTACCCCTTATAAAGCAGGTGAAAAATTTGCAACTAATCGCATTTGGATGGGGGATAAAGAACAAGTGGATTTAGGTATTTTACTGGATACGCCCATTACTATTCCTCGCGGACAGCGTAAAAACCTAAAAACGACCTTCGAATTAACTCAGCAGCTTACAGCACCTCTAGCTAAAGGTACTGTCGTAGGTAAATTATTCTTACAGCTTGAAGGTGAAGATATTGCGCAATACCCCTTAGTAACCTTACAAGAAGTTAATGAAGGCAGCTTTTTATCAAAAATAATTGATTACATCAAATTATTTATTGCACAACTTTTTGAATAGAAACACAATGTAACTAGGTAATGAGTTATCAGTACTCTTTGTTAATGATAACTCATCACGACTAATTTAAAGTGTAAAGTTTAGAGTGCTAAACATACTTCAGAATTAAACAACATGCTGAATAGCTCGCATCAAAAGAACAAAGCACGGTTTTATCACCCGAGCTCAAACCATCATGATGTTTGTGTAAAGCAATAATACAACCAGCAGAGCTTATATTAGCATATTCATCTAGAATAATTGGCACTTCACCATCGATAGTATCTCTACCTAACACCTTCTTACCAATAAAATTATTCATATTAGCTTGGTGTAAATAAAGTCGCTTGGTATCTTCAGGGAGTAAATTAACTTTATCCATTTGACTGGCAATTAAATTAGATACCATATGCAATACTTCTTTGAATACTTTACGACCTTGCTGAATAAAGTACTTATCAACATCGTTAGTCGTTTCTGGGCTGCATTGATTCATATAGCCTATATTACTACGAATGTTATTAGATAATTGAGAATAGGTTTCTCGGCAATAATTTTGAAACCATGTTCACCGGATGCGGTTGATTCCTCTTCAATAATAGAAGCCGTTGCTGCATCACCAAAAATAAGTGGTTATATTTGTCACGATAATTAATTTGTGGTGATAAAATTTCAGGGTTAATCACTAAGACTGTTTTTGCCGTACCACTGCGAATCGCATTAGCTATATTGATAATTCCAAAGGTAGCAGCAGAGCAAGTAACTAGCATATCATTTGAAATTTTTTCTGGCGGGGTAAATAACCCCGTTTCACTAATAACAACAGCCACAAAATCATCTCGACCAAAGCACATAGAGGTATGACCACTAGTGTATTTTATTTACTACCTGTTGTCGATTAACGCTCCGCTTTCCAACTAAAGAAATAGGAACCAAGAGACCAAAAAATTGCAACACAGTCTGTTGAAATGGAATATCTATTTGTTATGAGATATTTTCAACAATTTTTCCCTTGGTAGTCTTTACCTTTATAGATGACCTGACCCGCGGTTAGATAAATAATTCCTACTATAACTTCTATCATCGTTTTTTTACCCACGTCATTTGAACCTAATAAACCAAAACAGTGATCTTTTTCAGCAGTGATATTTTTATATTTTTCGTTAATTCTTAAACGTAAATGGCAACACTCAGGCGTTAATATATCAATAATTTTATTCTTAACTTGATTGTATTGAACTCATATTAATAATGACGTATAAAGATCATCCCAGTTGAGGCTTAGCTAGAACAATTAATTATTACTTAAGCCGGTTATTGCATCATGATGATATTGGTTTTGATGGTGGCAAACGTTGTGATTATTTATCCATGATAAAATATTGGCGTTGGCAAGTTAACGGTGCGCTTTAAAACTACTCATAACACTTGCCTTTAGACACTGTTCCAGCTCTTTTTTTCCGGTAAAATGATAAGTACGACAGATATCAGCAATAGTATGTTTTTGCATAATTCTACTGATCAAAATAAATAACTCTTCATCATTAGTACCTTGTCGGTATAATTCTCGCTTTAGCCATAAATGTAAACTAAACACACAGCTAGAGTATTGACGATACCCATGAGCAAAGGCTTCAACATTAGCGTTATCAAGTTTACTTAACCCCTTTAAAGAGGATTGTGGGCAATGTGCTTGAATTAATGCCACTAAGTTTGGCGCTAAGTCTTTATATTCTTCTACTAATAGGTAATCAAAACATCGATAAAACTCAGTATTGATCGTGGTAAGTAGCTTGTCAGAATTATCTGACAGTGATTTTAATACTAATGCAGACTGCTCACCACTTGCTTTGTCTTGACTAAAACCAATACGTCCTAATTTGAACTTAGCCGTTAACCAAAAAGACAGTAACGACTTTGTGGCACCAAAACTCGAGGCTAAAAAATCAGCCCCTTGCGCTGTCGCAAAGGACGTTATTTCACTCAATAACAATGAGCCTATGCCTTGGTGCTGTACTTGTGGATGTACAGCAATCCTCATCACTCTTAAATAATGATAATCAAATGCTTGCTCAACACCACATTGAGTTAGTAAAGACTGGGGAATAAAATTATTTTTTAACCGTCTTTTACTTTTATTAACCGCTATTAATTCGGCCTCCGTAATCCCTTGCTTATTAAACTTTCCCTCATGTATCAATAAGGCGACAGCCATAACTTGTTCTAGCCCTTTACCAACTGACATCAAACAAACAAGTTCTACCTGCCTATTGTCCAATAACATCTGTACATCACTGGGCTTAGTTTGATAATGAGCGGTCACAAGGACTGAAAAAACTTGTCTTAACAAACCTTCATTAGCCAGTAATGCTTGAGCAGTAAAATGTTTAAACTTAAATTGCGTTTTTGGGATGGCTAAAGTAGAACGTTGATCATTGCTACATAGACTGGGTAATTCAGCATTTAATAAACAGGCATCAAAAATCAATTGCTCTAATGGATCACCCGTTCGCCACCTGATTGGCTCATTTATATGCAAACTTCGCCATTGTGGAAATGATGCGGTTAAACTTTGTTGAAATTTTAAGGTAAAACCACGTCCGGCTCCTTCATAGCCATGAATAGTACTAGCAAAAACCACACGAGAGTGGTGAAATAATAACTGTTCAAGTAAATACACGGGTATAGCAGCCGCTTCATCGACTAAAACTAAACTAACTTTAGGTTGCCACTTAAGTAATGTATCCACTGCAACAAATTCAACAAAGCCATTAAGCACTTTAAATTTTTGACCTTCTTGATAACCCTGCGGTGAGCTTGCCGCTAACTGCTTGAAAAAAATTTGCACCGAATTTAACTCTGCTGCCGTGATAATGATATGTAGCTTATTATCATTTTGGGCTACGGCTAATAACTGAGCACAGGCAATCGCTAACGCCGATGACTTACCTCTTCCCCTGTCAGCGGTTAATACTAACGGACGCTTACTCTTCCCTTTAATAACCTTAGTTATCGCTTCTACTGCACTCACTTGTTCTTGAGTAACACAATTATAAGCAAACGTTTCTGACACAGAAGAACTTACTGAGTTTATTACCTTTTCATCACTCACTTGACTTATTGGCTTTAGCAAAGGGAAATCAAGTGCCACCTGCTTAAGTATGACGTGCTCACAATAGTGATGAAGTAAAGAAAAAAAACGTTGTAAAAAGTGACTCTTTTTAACCAATGCCATGTCATTTACTATCAGAAAAAATATACCACCCGCAACAAGCGTGCCTGATAAAGCAGCAAAGGCATCCATAGGAAATTTGGGGTGATTAAACACAACAAAATCACTTTCAGTACCCAGTCGGTCTCGAAAACGTTGCGATGAAACATTCGCTTTAATCCGCTCACTATCACCATAAATCAACCATGACGGTTCATCTGGCTTATTGCTATTCGGATTAAAACAACCAATAGTTTGCAATAAGGAATGTACCCACTCATCGTCGCCAACGAGCACGATTAAACGTCGTTCAGTCAACGCCTTTGCTTGATGCTGAAAAGGATGAAACCATTGTAAAAATGCGTTATTGAGCATATTAACTTCATTTGAATAATTAATTCTGTATATAGCCATATTACCTCAATATTCGCTATACCAATAAAAGAAAGTATAAAGTTTTATTGAAAATATTGTTTTTTTACCTATGTTGATATTTATTACAGCTATATTTTAAGAATAAAAATCATGGTCAATAATGATGACTTTTCAGACAACATTAAGCAACGCGAGGAAATGACTGAACAAACAATAGAGAGACAACATCGTGAGTTGGCTTACAAACAGTCACTAGCGCAAGTACAGAGAAACTTACTTGCTAGAAAGTGTATCGATGATTTAATGGAAAAAAGGTTGAAAGAGTTGTTCGATGATTCAGATGATTGGTAATGTTTATGTTAATAATATTAGTACTAAAAATATTAGATTAGTTTTCTGTTATAAAACTCTGATAAAATCAGAACCAATATTAACCCTTTTATTCTGAGTTAACTTATGACGCTATTAGAAAAAATTCGATGCTTATTTACCTTTGGTCAAGGCGTCGCTTTACCTTTACCTGATATTTCAGCTGACGCTACTCCTTCAGCACTTTTTACGCAGTGGTTTAACGATGCTAACAAATCAGGTGTTTTATTGCCTGAAGCCATGTCAGTCAGTAGTTGTCGTGATGATGGCCAACCCAGTTCACGTATGGTATTGCTAAAGCATTTTGATGAGCAAGGTTTTGTTTTTTTTACTAACTATAGTAGCCGAAAAAGCCATGAAATAGTGGAAAATAATAAAGTGGCTTTATTATTTCATTGGAATGTATTACAAAGACAAATACGCATAGAAGGAACAGTTGAAAAGGTCACACCACAAGAGTCAGCTGATTATTTTCATAGCCGTGATAGAGGCAGTCAAATTAGTGCTTGGGCCTCTAAACAAAGCCAAAAGCTAACCCACGATAATGAACTAAAAGAACGTATGGCTCATTTTAATGATAAGTATGGCCAAGGTGAAGTTCCACACCCTGAATTTTGGGGTGGCTGGCGTGTAAAACCAACCTACATAGAGTTTTGGCAAGGCCGCGCAAGTCGCTTACATGACAGAGTGTGTTTTGAGAAAAAAGATGAAGCGTGGCAGAATTTTAAACTTCATCCGTAGATACTTAAAGTAATACAGTGCAAGGTATTGAACCTAAACGACAGTAACTCAACAAATTGAGCCTCATAAATATTACGTCTTAAAACAGTATCACCTCGCCTTTTAAGGCAAGGTTGTTTTAAATACTATATACCACTTATTGCCGCTATCGCTACTGCGGTGTTATACATAATAGTTGTAGCGCTAGTCCATAACGTTAGGTTATTCATGTACTCTGAGTCAAGTGGTACCACAAGTGTATCACCCGGTTTTATATTTGAACTCGCATCAGAAGCAAACCAATTAGTACTTGAGATCATTTTTATCGAACCATTCGCTAAAATGAAATAAATTCGATCTTCATCTGCACGTTTTTTACTACCACCACTTTTGGTTAAATAATCATTTGCGGTTAAGCGCTGATCATAAATGTGTGATGTTGGCACTTGTACTTGACCAATAAAATTCACTGAATTTTTCAGTGAATGTACATAAAGCACATCACCACTTTCTAGCATAATATCATAATTATTTGTTTCAATAACCCTTTGTAAATCAAGTACCAATCGACCGACTGGATCAACTTTAACAATATCAGTTAATAACGATTGTACTTGGGCATTCGATTGAACAAAGTTAGTGTCAGACAATGACTTTGATGCCATTTCAACTCTCAAGTCATCCCCTAGTTTAATGAGGTTTGCTTTTTCAAGTTACTTTAGTTTTACACGTGTAAAAACTGATGCTTCTTGATGAGAAAAATCAGTAAATCCACCGGCTTTAGCTATTATATCTGATAAGGTTTCACCTCGACGAATAGTGTTACGGCTAGGAAAAACAAATTCTCCTCTAAGCTCTACCGTCAAGTTTTCGCTCCACGATGGAATTTTATGTACATTCAATCGATCTTTACTTTGCAATAAAATATTCGCGCTCAACTCTCCTTTCAATATCGATGCTAATTCAATATTTTTAGAGGTTTTTTTCACCGCAATACCTTCAATTTGATTTCGTGTTAATTCTGCTCTAGCTAAATAAGCTGATTCTTGAAAACCGCCAGCAGCTGTAATTAAACTGTCAACTCGTGCATTTTTTACTAATGGATAAATACCCGGATATTTAACTTGACCATCAACTTCAACTAACTGCAATGGTTGCCCTACAGCAGCCTGACGCTTTAACTGGTCCATTACTGGTAGCAACAAACGCTGACGAGAAAACGAGGATAATTTACTTACTTGTGCAGTTTGTAAGTTATCATTTTTTACGAGTTCAATTGAGTTATTAACTGACTGTTCTTTTTTAGCTTCGATAACTGATGATGAATGCGTAAAAATAATAATTTTGTCTTTTGGCTGTAATAATAAATTATCAACTGAGCTGGTATCTGATAAAGCTTTAGCTAAACTAAATTGTAAAACATCAATTTCTCTTGCATTGTTTAGTTTTCTTACAATAATTGAATATTGTAAATCAGCTTGCAGTAATACATGAGTTTCAATTTGTGGTAATAAATCTGAGATTTTTTGCCCTGTAAACCATTGATATTTTTCAGGCTTAGTAATAGCCCCCTGCAATGTAATAGCATCTGCAATTAATGATATTTTAGGGGTGCGAATATAATCAGTTTTTTTAATGTATATTTCACACCAGAGGATGCTCTCTTATTTAAAGAAACTTTATCAGTGAAGTCGAGACTAATACCTCTGCGATAACTATTATCACTAT
>DPHE01000025.1 GCA_003521815.1 Colwellia sp. | reverse complement strand
CACACTTTAGGTAATGCGTTACGCCGTATTCTTTTATCTTCAATGCCAGGTTGTGCTGTAACTGAAGTTGAAATTGATGGTGTTTTACATGAGTACAGTAGTAAAGAAGGTGTTCAAGAAGACATCATCGAAATATTGTTAAACCTTAAAGGGCTTGCTGTTTTATTAGAAGGCAAAAATGAAGCCGTTCTAACTTTAACTAAGTCTGGTGAAGGCCCTGTAACGGCAGCTGATATACAACATGATGGCGATGTAACAATTGCAAACCCAGACCATGTTATCTGCACCTTAACAGGTGAAGGTTCTATCAGTATGCGCATTAAAATTGAAATGGGTCGTGGTTACGTACCTGCTTCAGCGCGCCGTGATGCCGAAGAAGAAGATCGTGCTATTGGTCGTTTGTTGGTAGATGCCTCATTCAGCCCAGTAGTAAGAATTGCTTATGATGTTGACTCTGCACGTGTTGAACAACGTACAGATTTAGATAAGTTAATTTTAGATATGGAAACCAATGGTACATTGGACCCGGAAGAGGCTATTCGTCGTGCTTCAACAATTTTAGCTGAACAGCTAGATGCGTTTGTAGAACTTCGTGATATTAAAGAAGTTGAACAAGTGGAAGAAAAACCATTATTCGACCCAATTTTACTTCGTCCTGTAGATGATCTAGAACTAACTGTCCGTAGCGCAAACTGCCTAAAAGCAGAAGCAATTCAATATATTGGTGATTTAGTACAACGTGCTGAAGTTGAGCTTCTTAAAACGCCTAATTTAGGTAAGAAGTCTCTAACGGAAATCAAAGACGTGTTAGCGTCTCGTGGTTTGTCTCTGGGCATGCGCCTAGAAAACTGGCCACCTGAAAGCATCGTTGACAACGACTAGTTCGATCATCGTTTTTTTATTCATAGTTTGAGAGAAGGATTAACTTATGCGCCATCGTCAAAGCGGTCGCCAGTTAAACCGTAATAGCAGTCATCGTAAAGCGATGTTCCGCAATATGGCAAGCTCTTTAGTTAAGCACGGCGTTATTAAAACGACTGTAGCTAAAGCTAAAGAACTACGTATGGTTGTAGAGCCATTGATTACATTGGCTAAAACCGACAGTGTTGCAAATCGCCGTTTAGCGTTTGCTCGTACACAAGATAAAGAAGTAGTAGGTCTTTTATTTAACGAACTTGGTGTACGTTACCAAGAACGTCCAGGTGGTTATACTCGCATTTTAAAATGTGGGTTCCGTACTGGTGATAAAGCGCCTATGGCTTATATTGAATTAGTAGACCGCCCAGTAGTAGAAGATGCTCCTGAAGTAGTTGAAGAATCAGCAGAAGCTTAAGCATTAGCTTACTTTGTAAGAATTAAAAAACCGAGCCTAGGCTCGGTTTTTTGTTTTTGATAACTTAATAATAATACTATTGCTCTGCTTGATATCTGTGGGTGATTTTATAAGCAAGCTTTGTTATCGAAATGCCACACTTAATCATATTACTTAACTATTCACTTGTACTATTAAGTAAATAGCTAGAATAAGCAAGGTTGATTACTAATGATGTCAACATGATGCTACTATAGTCACGCTACTTTATTTGTAATGACATCTGTTTAAAATGTGTATTCATTAAAAATAGGCTGCTGTGAGTTTGCTACACCTCTAACATAAATATAGCCTAAGTCTTTGCCTCTTGACCTTATTAACAATTACCCGTATAAAATAGCTAACATTTTAACCTACCAGTTGAGTTCTACCAATATGTCTTCAAGTAATCCTATTATTGCCATTACAGGTTCATCTGGTGCTGGTACCTCAACAACTACCGCAGCATTTGAGCATATATTTAGAACCTTAGGGATAAGGTCAGTTAATGTGGAAGGAGATAGTTTTCACCGATTTTCCCGTCCAGAAATGGATCTTGAAAAACGTAAAGCGAAAGAAAGCCGTTCTAATATTAGTTATTTTGGAGATTTAGCTAATGATTTTAACGCGTTAGAAAAATTATTTACAACTTACGGAGAAACGGGAAAAGGTATGACGCGGCGTTATCTGCATACCTTTGATGAAGCTGTGCCCTACAACCAAATGCCTGGTACCTTTACCCCGTGGGAAGAATTAGGTGAAGGCACTGATCTTCTGTATTATGAAGGGTTACATGGGGGAGTAGTAACAACAGACAATGATGTCGCTAAGCATGTTGATTTACTTATTGGGATGGTTCCGATAGTTAACTTGGAGTGGATCCAAAAAATAATTCGGGATACTAAAAAACGTGGTCATACCCGTGAAGCCGTGACTGCCGGCATTGTGCGAAGTATGGAGGATTATATTTCCTTTATTACACCACAATTTTCTCGCACCCATATCAATTTTCAGCGGGTTCCAACGGTTGATACGTCGAACCCTTTTAGCGCAAAAGCGATACCCAGTTTGGATGAAAGTTTTGTTGTCATCCGTTTTCGCGAAGTAAAGAATGTCGACTTTCAGTATTATTTACGTATGATTGATGGTTCGTTTATGTCTCGAGTCAGTACATTAGTGGTTCCTGGTGGTAAGATGGGTTTTGCTATGGAGTTAATCCTAACACCACTTATTCGGGATTTAATTGAGCGTAAAACACAGGCAAATAAGCAGCTTGATTGGATGAGTGCTTTGTAAATTCATTATTACAATTGATGCGGGTATGTCTCGTTAATTTCTATTCGTAAACAGTTGTTGTATTTCTCTTGTGAGCTTCGCGCTTATTGAACATTGTTCATCTTTCGGTAAGCTTTCTGTACTTTCGTCAAAAATATGTTCCTCTAACGTTATATTCTTTCTACTTAGTTTGGCATGAAATAAGTTTTGTGCGCGAAAATTATGCTCACTAATATTATAACTATTTTTCATTTCAGCAGAAAAAAAGTCACTGATGTTATTTACTTCATCAATCGTAAATAATTTTTTACCTTGCCTGTCACGAGTCATGCCCCGAATACGATAATCAATATCAATAACATCAGCATCAAAGGCCTCAACAACCTGATTAAGGACTTTTAGAGGTAAAATAATACCGCAGGTCGATAGTTCAATATCAGCTCTGAAAATTGCTATGCCGTCTTGTGGCGATTCTTCAGGGTAAGTGTGTATACACAAATGACTTTTATCTAAATGAGCAATAAGAGATTCAGAAGCAATCGTCGACAACGGTTCATTTTGTGACTCTTCGGATATCATTAAGGTAACACTTGCACCTTGAGGCTGGTAATCTTGTTTGGCAATATTCAATACCGTACCACCAATAGCATGGCATATTTCAGTTAGTACAATATTTAACTTGTCAGCGTTGTAGCGTTCTTTAATGAACAGGTTGTAACTATCGGGTTGGCTGGTGAGGTAATGCAATTTATATAAAGAGAGGCTTAAGCTCTTAGTTAAATTATTAAAGCCAAATAAAGTAATTTCGTTCATAGTTCGCTATTCAACGATGATTGAGATGTCATCAATAATTTTAATTGTGTAAGACAAAGAATACTCTCTGACGTCTTTAGAAGTAACTCATCGTTGATCCATTGTACTTTCGGTTTCATACTAATTAACTCGTTGTGTTGGCTGCGCTTATAATACGCAAGGTTATTGCATGCGCTAAGTTAAATATTTAATAATATGAATATAGCCATAATAATTTTATGAATACCTATTGAGTGTGATAAACAGATTATAGTAGTTACTGTACAATTATTGTGTTGGGTTAATCAAGTGGAAAAATGAGGGGGAGTTAACCATGCTGATCATTACATAACGCAAGCGTTTCAACGGTATTGTGAATATTAAGTTCACGTGAATTATGTACCACTTTACCTAAGTGATAATGATAAAAGACATTATCTAAACCAACAGCAGCTTCTATACCCGTAGTGCCAACTATTTGGCCAGTTTGGCTGTCTTCCATGACAAATAAGTAGCCTTGATTACCGGGAACACTTACCTGTAAACGAAAAGACTCTTCCGAGTGGTCAATTCGTTTTTTTAAGATATCTTCATTGACAGGTAATGAAGTAAAGCCATAACCGGAATCAATGGCAATACGATGTAAATCGTTATAATCAGTCGCTTTAATAGGGCGGATAATAATCATAACTAGTTCTCGATGATTAGATAAAATCCGAGTCACTTTCATTCATTAGTACTGGAATGAAAGTGACTGTGAATATTAAGCAGTACTGTTAACTTACAAGGTTAATAACGCTACAGCTTTTTCAAAACGTGCTAAACCTTCAAGAATATCTTTATCAGGAATGACTAATGATGGAGCAAAACGTAATATGCTTGGGCCCGCAACTAATGTCATTACCCCTTCAGCCATCGCGGCATTTAGAAAGTCGTTAGCTCTGCCTTGGTAATGCTCGTTTAATACCGCGCCAATCAATAAGCCTTTACCACGAACTTCACTAAAAACATTGTACTTAGCATTAATTGCATTTAAACCATCGGTGTAAAGTTGTGCTTTAGTTTTTACACCAGCAGGTATTTCGGGCGTATTAATCGTATCAATAACCGCTTCAGCAACTGCACAAGCCAACGGGTTGCCACCATAAGTACTACCGTGAGTGCCTACTTTCAAATGCTTGGCTATTGCCGTAGTGGTTAGCATAGCGCCAATAGGAAAGCCGCCACCCAAACCTTTTGCTGAAGTTAAAATGTCTGGTGTAACACCAAAATCCAAATAAGCATAAAGCGACCCTAAACGGCCAGCACCCGTTTGCACTTCATCAAAAATTAACAGTGCGTTATGTTCATTACATAATTCGCGCAACCCTTGAATGAATTCAGTCGTTGGCGATACAATGCCACCTTCGCCTTGCAATGGTTCAACCATTATTGCGCAGGTTTTATCTGAAATTAATGCTTTAACACTTTCTAGGTTATTATATTCGGCATGCTCAATACCACCTGGTTTTGGACCAAAGCCATCAGAGTATGCTGCTTGACCACCAACGGTTACAGTGAAAAAAGTACGACCATGAAACCCTTGTTTAAAGGCTATTATTTGAGTTTTATCACCGCCATGAACCTCTAATGCCCAACGACGTGCTAATTTTAATGCCGCTTCGTTTGATTCAGCACCAGAGTTAGCAAAATAGACTTTTTCAGCAAAAGTGGCATCAACTAATTTTTTGGCTAAACGTAGCGCAGGCTCATTGGTCATCACATTGGACACATGCCAAATTTTTTCGCTTTGCTCTTTTAACGCACCAACTAAAGCGGGGTGACAATGTCCTAAACTGCTTACTGCAATACCGCCCGCAAAATCGATGTATTCTTTATCTTGTTGATCCCACACTCGAGAGCCTTGACCACGTACAGGAATAACAGAAGAAGGCGCATAGTTTGGTACCATGACATCATCAAATGTATCGCGGCTTACAGGAAAATGTTCTGACATTTTTAAATCCTCATTGATTGGTGGAACGGGTATAAGCAAGAAAGTCACTTACCTCAAAAATAGGCGGTAAGTATGACAGGATAAAGTATATTTGTCTTGCTTAATGACTCTGTAGACTAGTGAAAATAAAGGAATGATGGTTTTATTCAAGTTTTGTTAATATTTATAAGTAGTCAGTAAATCAGTTAGAAGGGATACTTTTGTTAGTGGGAAAGTACTGGCTTGATGAATGCTATAGCGCGGTCAATTTTATAGATAATTATAAATAATTTTATGTAAACGCACTGTATTTAGTTAACGCTTAACTTTATGTGGTCAATGTTACTTTTTTTTCGAACGTACTATTCACCCTAAGCCGAAACAATTTATTAATTTATGCCCATAAAGGATTAATTTGACACCATTACTTTTTGTATAACTCAATAAAGTTTTGTAAAAGCGCATGGCCTTGCTCGGTTAAAATTGATTCGGGATGAAATTGTACACTGCAAATCGCAAGCTGCTTATGTTGCAACGCCATAATTTCATCTTTATTACCCTGATCATCAATACTCCAAGCGGTTATGGTTAATTCATCAGAAAGGGATTGCTCATCCACAATAAGTGAGTGATAACGTGTAACGCGTAAAGGATTTTTTAGCTGCTGAAATAACCCAGTGCCATTATGTGCAATGGCACTGGTTTTACCATGCATTAATTGTTTAGCTTTTTTTATTTTAGCACCAAAATGTTGAGCAATACATTGGTGGCCTAAGCATACACCTAGCAAAGGAATGCGTCCGGCAAAGTGTTCTACAACAGCCAAAGATATTCCCGCATTATCTGGGGCACAAGGGCCAGGAGAAATAACGAGGTAAGAAGGTTTTAGTTTTTCAATCTCTACTAAACTAATTTCGTCATGACGAAAAACCTTTACTTCTTGACCTAGCGCTTGAAAATAATGCACTAGATTGAACGTGAAAGAGTCGTAATTGTCGATCATTAATAACAAAGTTGATAAGCCTAACTATGAAAACCACGGTCATTCTAATGCAATTTCACAAAATTCAACATGGTTTTGTTGGTTTTGTTTTTTAGTCTAGCAATTTAAGTTGGTTAAAGTTGATGCCTTTGAATTATCTCTGACATTATATACATCAATAACGACGATATTAGGTTTATTCAAATGAAAATAGCACCTATGTGTTGGTTATCAACTTAGGCTACCTATGTTTAATCACTACATCACTTTGTGCAATGCTAGAGCAACATAAAATATAGCCTTGTTGTTTTTCTTCTACTGATAAACCATCATCCGCTAATTGAGTCACTTCGCCACTGATTAATTTGGCTTTACAGCGACCACACATGCCCGCCCTACAAGAATAGGGAATAAGTAATCCTGCTTCCTCTCCGTGCTTTAACAACGTTTTTTGGTTATCTGCTGGTTGGGTTTTATTCCAGGTTTCAAACTGTATAGTTAATTTTTTCTTTTTATTCACCATTGCGGAAATTGGCATTGAGTTACTCTTATTAAATATAGGTAGTTGTTGTGATTTGCTAACGGTAAGTTTATCACCTTGATTTATGCGGCCACTCGTTAACGGGATTAAATTTTGACCAAATAACACTTCACCACTACTCGTTTGTCGATATGTTTTTAGTGTGCTTAGCGGTTGCTGCTCTGCATCTTTTATTCCATTCTCAGGGTTCACTGTAATTAATATACAGCGTTCACAAGATTTACTCACTTTAAATTCTATTTCACCAATGCGAATATATTGCCAACCATCTTCGGCAAAGGGTAAGCAATTATCAACCACAATATTGGGACGGAAATTCGCCATGGAAACAGTCTTTTGATTATTGGCGAGTAGTCGCTGATTAAGCTCATGTAACGACGCTTGAGAAATCAACAGCAGTGGATAACCATCAGCAAAGGCGACCTTTCGTGGATTATCCGTAGCCCCTTTTTTGACCCGAGATGATTCTTTCCCAAAATATAATAACTGACATGGGCGTTGTAAATAATCACTAAACCACGAGTTAGCCTCAGTTGAGCAAAGTTGTCCCGCTACTTCATCGTCCCATACGTTTACACTTTTGTATTGCTCACTAAAACTTTCATACACTAGTGTTAACGTTGGCATCGTGGGAGCAGATAGCGCTATTCCATACTCGGTAAGTATCGTGGTGACCAAGCATAGTGTTGGCTCAGTGCGGGCGGAGATAAATTGCCCTGAGTTATCGCTAATAACAAAGCGTCGATCAAAAGCTAAACCCAATTCATCAATACTTGCTTGGGACAAACTGATCCCCATCGTTGATTTAATCGGGTAAATGTATAGATTACTGACAGTTACTTTTGGCATATTTTGTTTAATATTTTTTACTTTTTCTAGGAGTCTAAGGTATATTAAGCGACATAATGTTTCATCCTATTTTAACTAATTTTTATACACCATGACAAATAAAATTAAACATCTTCATATTCTTGGTATTTGCGGTACTTTTATGGGCGGTATTGCCGCGTTAGCTAAAGAGCTTGGTTTTCGTGTTACCGGCTGCGATGCACATGTGTATCCTCCCATGAGTACGCAACTAGAGCAGTTAGGTATTGAATTAAAGCAGGACTATAAAATTGAACATTTTAACGATGAGCCGGATTTAGTTATTGTTGGCAATGCCATGTCTCGTGGGAATGTCATGATTGAGTATATGCTTGATCGTAATATTCCTTATATTTCTGGTCCGCAATGGCTATTAGAAAATGTGCTCAAAGATCGCTGGGTATTAGCCGTATCTGGGACGCATGGTAAAACCACTACCAGTAGTATGCTGGCGTGGATTTTACAATACGCGCATTTATCTCCGGGTTTTCTTATTGGTGGCATACCTCAAAATTTTTCATGCTCTGCACGACTAGGCAACGCACCCTTTTTTGTTATTGAAGCAGATGAATACGATACCGCTTTTTTTGATAAACGTTCTAAGTTTGTTCATTATCGCCCAAGAACCTTAGTGATTAATAATTTAGAGTTTGATCATGGTGATATTTTTAATGACTTGTCAGATATTCAACGACAATTTCATCATCTTATTCGAATGGTTCCCAGTAATGGATTGATTTTATCTCCGAAAAATGAACTGGCAATTAATGATACATTGGCAATGGGGTGCTGGACACAGATAGAGCACAGTGCATGTGCTAATGGCTGGCAGGCGAAAAAATTGATTGCTGATGGCAGTGAGTTCATCGTAACATTTAAAGGTAAAGAGCAGGGGCTAGTTAAGTGGCCGCTTATAGGTGACTTTAATATTGATAATGCCTTGATGGCGATCGCCGCTGCACGCCATGTAGGTGTGCCAAGTCATATTGCGATTGAAGCTTTAGCCCAATTTGTGAACAGTAAACGTCGATTTGAGCTACGTGGTGTCGTGAATGATATCAGTGTTTATGATGACTTTGCTCATCATCCAACCGCTATCGCTAAAACCTTAGCCGGTGTGCGAGCAAAAGTAGATAATAAAAACGTTCATAAAGGACGCGTATTAGCAGTGCTCGAACCGCGGTCGAATACCATGAAATCAGGTGTGCATAAATCCGCTTTACCTTTATCTTTAGCACAAGCAGATCAGGTGTTTATTTTTCAAGATGAGAAACTAAAGTGGTCAGTCAGTGATTTAATTGAGTCTTGTAAATCGCCTTGTGTTGTAGAGAAAAACATTGATGATTTAGTGGTGAAAATTGCTGAGCAAAGCCAAATGGGCGATATTATTGTCGTGATGAGTAATGGCAGTTTTGCTAATATCCATGAAAAAATATTAACCGCAATTCACCGTCGTCAATAACCATTAATTAGAGATAGGGGATAGACTTTTGGCAGCACTAAATACAGTACAATTTAACGCTAAAAAATTTGATAAAAAGATAACCTTAGCCATCACAGGCGCTTCAGGTTCAGCTTATGCTTTACGCTTGTTAGAATGCTTACTTGCGGCTAATTACCAAGTGTACTTATTGTGCTCAAGTGCTGGCAGAATAGTACTTGATACCGAACTTGATTTTAAATTGCCTGCCTCGCCTGATGTAGCCAGTGCATTGCTCGTTGAAAAATACCAAGCGAAGGCTGAACAAATCATTGTTTTTGGCAAAGAGCAGTGGTTCTCGCCAGTTGCTTCTGGCTCCGCTGCACCTAAGCAAATGGTGGTGTGTCCCTGTTCAACAGGTACATTAGCAGCGATTAGCCAAGGTCTGAGCGATAACTTAATTGAACGCGCAGCTGATGTGGTCATTAAAGAACGTGGACAGTTAATTTTAATGGTACGAGAAACACCTTTATCAACAATTCACCTCACTAATATGCTCAGTTTATCCCAACAAGGGGTAACGATAATGCCTGCCGCGCCGGGGTTTTACCATCAACCTAAATCTATGGATGATTTAATTGATTTTATGGTAGGTCGAGTTTTGGACCACCTCGGTATAGAACAAAAAATCATGCCGCGTTGGGGTTATCAAAACTAGTTTTTCTCTATTTACTTTACTTCATTATACTAGTCTATTAGGAATGTTATCTGCTTGCCAATGAGCGAAAAAGATCATAGATTAACGAAAAGGCATTGACCCAGTATAAGATCTAACTGGCTTCACGTTGTGATAAAAATGCTTTTATTTCATCACGAGAGTTAAGAATATGCAGTTTTAATTTGGCCACCGCATTACCAATATCTCGCGCCTTACAACAAGCTAAAAGCTCGGCATGCTCAGGGTCTGCTTTTGAAATACCGCCAGCCCATAATAAATGCATACGAATATAACGATCAGCATTTTTATTCAAAATATTAACTAAATTCGCTGTTTGTGGACGATTTGCCCCCGAATATAAGCAGTTATGAAAGTCAGAGTTTAATTCACTCCAATTATTTGCTGCATTTTCTTTGCCCAAAGCACTATCAAGATTCACCAAAATATCGGTAGCTTGTGCTAATGCATCGTCAGTAATATGTACTAATGAAGCGGCCAGTAAATCACCTTCTATCATCGCTCTAAGTTCAAATAGTTCATCGACTTGAGCTGCACTTAGTTTGCTAGCGCTAGCACCTTTGTGAGGTTCAAAAGTGACTAAACCCTCCGCTTCAAGTTGCAATAATGCTTCACGAACGGGAATACGGCTAACATTTAGCTCATTTGCTAATGCGACTTGACGTAATGCTTGTCCGGCAACAATTTCACCACTTAATATTTTTTCTCTAACTATTTCAACAACTAACTGTGTTCTAGTTTTATATTCAATAACCATCAGGTTTTACCATTTATTCAATTGTTTATTTTATACAATATATTATAAAGAATTTATAGCTAAAAAAAAGAGCTAAGCCTAAATCTTAGTTATTTTTAGTCTATTAGAGCATTAAGTATTTATCGCAGCATTAGAATATTCACGCGAGTGTTACTTCCATAAATGTTTTTGTTGTTATGGCGGATTTACTGATTTGTATGCCTCTATGTATATATTGTGGTTGGTTTATTCTTCTCAATACTTGAGTGACTACCTTTCTTCGCTATGGTTTTATTCGCCTTATATTAGATGAGCGT
>DPHE01000060.1:1511-21258 GCA_003521815.1 Colwellia sp. | reverse complement strand
TTAGTACGGGCTTGTGCTGCTGCATCTTCAGATTTTTGCTGCTCCTGTTCTTTTTGCTTTCTTATTTTGTCCGCTTTAGCTGCTTTTTTCGAAGACTCTTTTGCTGCTTTATCAGCACGCTTCTTCTCTTGTTCTTTTTTCTTAAGCTGTTTTTCTAGTTTTTTAATACGTGCCTCTTCTTTAGTGCGACGTTTCTTTGCATCACTAGCACGCTTTTCAATATTTTGAAGTCGTTTTTTTTCTGCTGCTTTGTCATCAGCCTTTTGTTTTTTTATTTTATTGATCGCTTTTTGCAGTTTATTTGCATCAATTACGGTGGCCTGAATAGGTTTTACTTCTTGAGCGATAGCCGTGTTTTTTTTAGGTTTTGCTTCGGGTGTAAAATCACCCACAAATAATACAAAAACCAATACAATATGCAAAAAGACACTGATGATGAATGCATTAAGTAATTTTTTGTCCACCTTAATTCTCCACACTATCGGTCATCAAACCTACCGAAGGTACACCTGCGACATCTTGTAATAGTACCATTAACTGAATAACAGCATTATATGAAACGGCGGCATCGCCATTAACCACAACGGGCGTATCCGGATTAACCAGTAAATGCGCTTTGACTAAAATGGCCACTTCTTCTGCAGATAATGGTTCTTTATCGTTAGTTCCCAAGGTTATATAATATCGACCTTGTACATCAACTGAAGCGACCAGTGGCGGCTTAGTGTTTTTGTCTAACGGCTCTGCTTTTGCTTGAGGTAAATCAACTTTTACCCCTTGAGTAATTAGGGGTGCTGTTACCATAAAAATTATCAATAAAACCAACATAACATCAATATATGGTACGACGTTGATTTCGGCTACTTTACGACGTCTAACTCTTTGATACATAAATCACTTCCCCAATTAATCTTGCTGCTCAACTGCGGTTTGACGTTGCAAAATACTCGCGAATTCTTCCATAAAATTGCCATAGCTATTTTCAAGCTTTTCAACTTTATGACTAAAGCGGTTAAATGCGATAACCGCTGGAATAGCAGCAAACAATCCCATTGCTGTCGCAATAAGTGCTTCAGCAATACCAGGAGCAACCATGGCTAATGTTGCTTGCTGCACTGAGCCTAACCCAATAAAGGAATTCATAATCCCCCAAACCGTACCAAATAAACCAATATACGGGCTAATAGAGCCAACGGTAGCCATAAAAGGTAAGTGAATTTCTAAGTTGTCAACTTCACGTGATAAGGCAACACGCATTGCTCTATGTGTTGCATCAACAATTATTTGTGGATTATCTATTTGGCTTTTTCGTAAGCGAGCAAACTCTTTAAAACCTGCATAAAACAAACTTTCAATGCCTTGTATTTCATTTTTTATGGAGACCTCATTGTATAGTTTACTTAAATCAGCACCACTCCAAAACTTATCTTCAAATATTTTTAATTGTTGTTTAGCCGTATTTAATGCTTGTCTACGCTGAAAAATCATCGCCCAGCAAGCAACTGAAAAACCGAGTAAGACCAACATAACAAACTTAACTAATAAACTGGCTTCTAATACAAGTTCAAAAATTGAAAATTCAGCAGACACGTTTAAACGCTCCTAATATAGATTTTGGAATAGCCATAGGCTTAGCACTTTGCAAATTAACACAAGCAACTCGAATTATTGCAGTACATAGTACTTGTTGTGCTTGGTTGGTTATTTGTTGATGAAACACTAAACTAGCGCGTTTGAGCGAAGTAATAGTGGAGTTAACATTAAGTAAATCATCTAACTTTGCCGAAGCAATATTGTCCATTTCAACTCTTCTGACCACAAAGCCAATTTTTTGTTCTAAAAAAGTCATCTGATTTATACCAAGCTCTCTAAGCCACTCTGTACGAGCACGCTCAAAAAATTTCAAATAATTGGCATAATAAACAATTCCACCGGCATCAGTATCTTCATAATAAACTCTTAAAGAATAATGTTGATTTGCATTCGGCATTTAAAACGGGTTTCGAGGATAATAAAGTTAGGTGAACGTATAGTAATAGATAACCTAGGAGACAAACAAGGTGAAGTTAATGAATAATTAGATTTTTATAGAAAAAGATTCATTAGACAAAGAATACCCTCACCTTACTGAAAAGCAAAATAACGAATCTTTAATCTATTTATTCACTAACGCATAATTATAGTTATAGCTCCATCGCCTTTGTGTTTTTTAGTTGGCCAAGTTAGCGCCTACAAATAGGCGCATAGGTCATTCAACCCATGTGAATAAAACTTAGTTTTTGGTATTATTGTATCAATTAGATTAACCAACAGGTAGCAGCACTAATGTCTTACAACAAAAAAATTATTTACTCACTGAATATAATTACCGCGACACTGCTTTTTGGTTGCGGTGGCTCTGAAACGACTCCTAGCCTAGTCTCCTCTACTCCTAGCCTAGTCTCCTCTACCGGCGTCATAACTGGCTTTGGCAGTGTTTATGTTGATGGCGTGCGATATCTTACTGACAATGCTGACATCAGTATCAATGGCAATAGTGGTTCTGATGTCTCGTTGTTAAAGGTAGGTATGCATGTGACTATTGCTTCAAGCGACGATAATAGTGAGACCCCCGAAGCCTCAAGAGTGACTTATGAATCTGAAGTAGAAGGCATGGTGAGCTCGATAGATCGTGATAACCAAACCATCATTGTCGCAGGCACGTTAATCTCCTATAACAACCTCACTCACTTTATTGATATTACTGAAGCTAACTTATCTGTGGCTCAGCGAATAGAAGTTAATGGTTATTTAAGACAGGATAATTCTTATCTAGCCACTATGATCAAACTTGACGCTGATACCAGTAATGACCAAGCCGAATATACCCGAGGATTAATTGAACAGCTCAATACTACGAATAGAACCTTTAGCTTAAATCAATTGGTTATTGACTACAATACCGCCTCAATTGAAGGGGAACTGAGTAATGGGGCTTTAGTCAAAGTTGAAGGTGTTCTAACCAACGAAACGGTTATCGCATCTCACATTGAAACCGAGATATTTGACAACAATAGCGACTCTTCATCAGAAGAGTTCTCTCGTTATGAAGTTGAAGGCATAGTATCGGCGTTTGATGCCACGAACAAAACCATAACCGTCAATGGCTATACCTTTACGCTTGCTGATACAGTTCAATACCAAGGTGGCACAGCAGATACTTTAATAGCAGGTGTATTTGTTGAACTCGAATTGTCGACTAACAAAGCAGTCGTACGTGTTGAATTTGAAGCAGACAAATATCGTTCTGATGGCAAAGTTAAAGGCAATATTGAGCAAATTGATCGAGATAATCAATTAATTACCCTGTATGGCCAAGCTTATAAGCTAAGTATTAATACCCGATTTGAAGATGATGACGATCAATATGTTAATTTACAAAATCTACAAGTTAATGATGCGGTTGAAATAGTGTATGCTCTAATTGATGGCGTTAAAGTCATACAGCGAATTGAGCGAGAAAACAGCAGCGAATTTAGCGATGAGTGGGAAATTGAAGGGGTGGTCAGTGCATTCGACGCTACATCAATCACGGTTAATGGTGTAAGAATTTTGTTGAATAGTAGCAGCCTGTATATTAATCAAGATATTGTGGTTGCAATGAATGATTTCATTAATGCGCTCGCACTAGGTACCTCTGTCGAAGTAGAGGGTTACTACGATAGTAATAATCAATTAGTCATTAACAAACTTGAACTAGAGTCTCCTTCACAAGGCGACAGTCCATCAGACGACCAAAACGATTCATCCAACGATGATACTGGCCAAGGTTACGTAGAAACCGAAGGTCGGGTATCACAATTACTATCGGCAACTAGCTTTACGCTTAATGGCTATGAAGTACGTTTAGATAATAGCGCTCGCTTAGAACTCAATGATAAAAACGTTAATTTAGTTGACTTTATGAATGCAATATCAGTTAATACTCCGGTAGAGATTGAAGGTGTATGGGCGGAAAACACCTATATTCGCGTATTAGAAGCTGAAATTGAGTCGAATGGAAACGATGATTAAATTCAAAGGAGTGTAGCAATAAAGCGAGGTTTATCCTCGCTTTATTTATGGGATTAAAATGCATAAAGATAAAGTAATATCACTAGCCCTTTCACTTATCATTGGTTTTAAACTGGTAGATATTTATGTCGATTTTAAAAGTGAGGTTAGCTACATTCATTTAGCACAAGAGCTCACTCTGGTTATTATTTCGTTATCACTTTTTATCTTTCTCATGAAAGATATTTTTACCCGCAGCAAGCAAACTAGCTATTTACTGCGACAATTAGACTCTAGCCAACACCAGCAAAAAATACTCAATAAGCAATTAGAGAGAAGTAAGCACAGTTTTTTTGATGCCATTAACGCACAATTCGCTATTTGGGAACTCACTGCGGCAGAACATGATATTGCTCTTTTTCTCTTAAAAGGCTTAACGATTGCTGAAATGGCTTCGCTAATGCAAAAATCAGAAAAAACAGTGCGTAACCAAGCTTCATCGGTTTATAAAAAAGCCCAAGTCAGCGGCCGGCATGAACTGGCCGCAATTTTCTTTGAATTTTGGGAAGTTGATTCCAAGCATTAATCTTAATGCCCTGAGTAATAACTAGTGCTAATAACTAGTATTAATGCCGATTCCGAGGGGATGGGTACAAAACCCCTATTATGTTGAACGAAGCCGCTGCGCGGCAGAGTAGCTTTTAAACTAGTACTCAATTTATTATTCAAAGATCAGCTACCTGACATTTTTATTGCTGAGGTAGCTGAATAGTTACATTATATTTTCCCTTTGACATATTTCTTAGCGCTTTCTCTTTGAAAAAGACTTCCTTCTATCAACTTGATATTTAAGTTGGCCCGCGATATTTTCTGGGCTTTTTTTTTGCCTGAATTTTACCGGTACACAAAAACTAAGATGCAGGAAGTGACTTGGGTATAGATAATCGACTACGATTGTCCAAGTACTTGTGCAGGTTCTATTTTGGTCGCACGCCAAGCAGGATAAATAGTGGCTAGTAATGACATAACAAGTGCGGTTATTACCGTTATATACACATCAGGCATATGTAAGTGACTGGGGATATGATCAATAAAATACACATCAGCCGACAAGAGTTTCAAGGTAAATAAACGCTCTATAAAAACAACAATATCCGCAAGGTTCAACGCTAAAACAACACCTAAAACACCGCCCGTAATACTGCCTAACAGCCCATTCACTAATCCTTGATAGATAAAGGTTAACATTATTAATTTAGAACTCGCGCCCATAGTTTTAAGAATAGCGATATCACCTCTTTTATTATTTACTGCCATAATTAATGTAGAAACAATATTAAAACTTGCTACCGCAATAACCAACACTAAAACAATAAACATAACCATACGAACCAGTTGTATATCATGAAATAAATGCCCTTGAGTACGAGTCCAATCCTTAATATATACATAATGATCAAACTTATGAGCAATATCTCTGATAATATTTGGTGCCGCAAATACATCATTAAATTTCAAACGAACACCTTGTGTTTCACCTGACTTATAATTTTTAATATCAGTAGCTTGTGCAAATGAAATATAAGCGAGGGTGTCATCTATCACACCACCAAATTTAAAAATACCAACAATCTTCACATAACGTTTTATCGGTGCAGAAAATACATTTTGTTTCGCTGTATTGTTGTTAGAGGGTAATAGAATTTGAACGTTATCACCCAATTTAACCAATAATTTTTTGGCTACCCCTGCACCGATAACAATCCCATTACCCATACTTTTATTATTAACTTTATTTTTACTTTTGTTACTTTTGTTACTTAAGGCTTGCCAACTACCCTCAACAATATAACTTTCTATATCGGATACTAATGTTTCTAATATTACATCAACACCTCTTATTTCCAAGGCCTTTAGCTGCGTTTTATGTTGCATCATACCCGTTAAAATTATGACCGGTGCTGCAGCAACAACTTGGGGGTTATTTTGTATCCGCTTAATATTTTCAGGCCACTTTGGAATGGGTTTATTCACAGACATTAATTCAGCATGAGGCACTATAGATAATAGCTTATTGGCTAACTCTTTCTCAAAACCGTTCATAGTACTTAATGCCACAATGAGTATCATAGTCCCTAAGGCGATACCGATAGTTGAAGAGGCTGATATAAAAGTAGAAAATCCCTGCCCATGACGGCTACGAACATAACGTAATGCTAAAAAAATACTAAGTGGCGTAAATATTGACTCTGATGTGTTTTTTTTCTGAGTTGTCTTTGTTGAACTCGTCATATTAGACATTTTTTGCTGGCTCAGGGTTGTTAGATGTTAACTTATTTAAAGCAATCTGATCATTTTCAGCAAAGGGCATTAATTTACCATGATCTAATTTTAGTTGTCTGTCCATGCGCAACGCTAAGGTAATATCGTGGGTAACAATGACAAAACTAGTTTGCACACTTTGGTTTAAGCTGCGGAGCAATTGATAAATTTGTTCTGCGGTATCACTGTCTAAATTACCGGTCGGTTCATCGGCTAAAATTAATGAAGGTTTAGTTACCAATGCTCTTGCAATAGCAGTGCGTTGTCGCTCTCCTCCTGATAACTCACTTGGTCGATGATGACCACGATGAGCTAAACCTACTTGAGCCAGTACTTCCGTAGCCAGAGCGATGGCTTGTTTAGGTTTATCTCCACGAATAAGTAAAGGCATAGCCACATTTTCAAGGGCGGTAAATTCCATCATTAAATGATGAAATTGATAAATAAAACCAATATGTTGATTACGAAAAACAGCCCTTTGCTTCTCCGATAAGGTTAAAATGTTAACACCATTAATAAATACTTCACCTGAGCTAGGTAAATCTAAAGCACCTGCAAGATGTAAAAATGTGCTTTTACCACAACCTGAGCTTCCTACAATAGCAAGCAATTCACCCTTTTCAACTGTCAAATCTAAACCATCTAATACTTTTGTTTCTATACCGACTTGCTGATATGACTTAGATAATTGATGACAGTGTAAAGCCTTACTCATTACGAAGAACCTCTGCTGGTTGAGTTTTTGATGCTTGAAAAGCTGGATATAATGTAGCAAAAAAGCTCATTGCTAATGCTGACAATACAATAACTACTACATTAGTCACTTCAAGCTGAACAGGTAATGATTGTGCAGCATAACCTCCTCCTAAAATATTTAGTCCGAACGTCGCTAATATCCCATTAAGATTTAAAGCGATTAGTACCCCAAAAAAACTTCCTAGCGTAACGCCCCACAATCCATTTACCATACCCTGGGTAATGAATATTTTAACAATCCCCATTCTGGATAATCCTAATGTTTGTAAAATACCTATTTCACCTTGTTTTTCTACTACAACCATAACAAGTGCCGAAACGATATTAAAAGCAGCAACCGCGACAATTAAGCTCAACATTAGCCACATCATTTTTTTCTCCATATTGACAGCAGAAAAAAGTGCTCCTTGACTTTCATTCCATGTAGTAAAATTGAGGGAGTTAATAGGAAAATCATCTTGATTCGCCAATGTTAACGCCTTCACTACTTGCTTGGCATTAAAAGCATCATCTAAATAAAGACGTAATTGATCTATGCCATCACCTTTTCGACGTAATAATTTAGCACCATATTTACTGTGCACATACACCATAGCATCATCAACCTGAGAACCCACATCAAAAATACCACTAATGATAAAGTTACGTTGGACTGGAACTCTGCCCAAAGGGGTAAAAATAGTTTTATTGGGCAAGACTAAACGTACCGTATCTTGCATCGACACTTTTAACTTATTTGCTAAAGATTGACCAATAACAATGCTGTACGCTTGCTCGGATAAACTTGATAAAGAGCCTGATAGCATATGACTGTTAATAATATTATTTTTTTCAAATTCAGGAATAATACCTTGTAATAATACGCCTTGCAGATTTACCGATGATTGAATAAGCGCTTCGCTACTTAAAAAAGGGGTAATCTTCTGTATATGTTGTTGCTGCAGTAACTGCTTGCGAAGTTCGGGCCATGCTTTGAAAGAGCTTGCTTTGGCGTAAGGTGCTTGAGTAACAATAACATGAGGGACTATACCTAAAATTCGTTTTTTAAGTTCTCCTTCAAAACCATTCATCACAGAAACAACCGTGATCAATGAAGCAACCCCAAGCAAAATACCTACGGTAGAGAAAAAAGTAATAAAAGAGATAAAACCCGCACGGCTTTTACTGCGACTATAACGTAAACCAATGAATAGACTAACAGGTTGAAACATTTAATATTGTGACTAAAAGTGACGAAATAATTCGTGTTGATATCAGATATTCAGCATAACACAGCCACTTATATCAATTGAAGTAATGAATTGATCATTGAGTGATAATTAAAAGGTATAGAGGTATTGGTTCATCGTTTCAGACTGAACCTAGGTAACTAGATCCATGTAGCACCATTGTCAAAATCAATAACGTGCACATATACCTTTTAAACTCTCCTTTGGGACTGTGTCAGAAAAGTGATAACATCATCAATTTATTTGATATTGAGTAGTAAAATAAATAAAAGATACTTAAATACCGCTATTTCTGCTATAAATTTGTTATTAAATAAGCTCCTCTTAACTCATGCATTATGAGTAAACATAACAGAAATTAACAACTGAACAACAAACTAATCGAAAAATACTCAGACAAAAATTCACATCAGTGACAGTAAATATATTGAGCTATTTCAACTGAATAAAGTTAACGGAGGATTTATGTCATTAAGCGTTATAATATTAATTTCTTTAGCCCTTGCAATCATTCTCGGAGGCGTTTTGTTATTAAAAAAATCAGCAAGAAAATTTGATTTAACGACTGAGCAACTAGAAAGTATAAAAAAGCGAAATAAGACATTAGATGAAAAAGAGCAAGAAGATAAATAAAAACGCCTTCATGTCTCAATATTTTATATGCGAACTTATTAATCAACCTTTAGCCCTTGGGCAATAAATGATGATGACAGCAGAAGAGAAGACACTTAACTTTTAGTTACGATACAAGGTTTTAATTAAATGATAACCAAATTTTGTTTGTATTGGCCCATGTATTTTCAACAATTCTTGTTTAAAGACTACATCATCAAATGCTTTGACCATTTGTCCTCGACGAAACTCACCTAAATCCCCTCCTTTTTTCTTTGATGGACAGATTGAAAATTTTCTTGCTAGTTTTGCAAAGTCAGCACCTTTAGCTAACTGTTCCTTTAACTCAAACGCTTGTTTTTCTGTTTTCACTAAAATATGAATTGCTGCTGCGTTAGCCATTATTAATCCTTAAGTGCTGTTTCAACGATATAAACGATTATACCAAGATTTAATCTACTAGTAATACCATGTTTTTCTTTTACTCTCATCATTGTTGACATAAAATGTCATTAAATACTTTTAATGACAGGGATTATTGATACCTATGAGCACAATACAACATTTATTTGATAGTAATAAAGAATGGGCTGACAATAAAAAAGCACAAAACCCTCAGTTTTTCCAAAGCCTTTCTGAGCAACAATCACCAAAATATTTGTGGATAGGCTGCTCCGATTCACGCGTACCCGCTAATGCATTATTAGGCATGCAACCTGGAGAAGTATTCGTTCACCGTAATATTGCCAACCAAGTTATCCATACTGATTTGAATTGTTTATCCGTGATTCAATATGCTGTTGATGTTTTAAAAATCCAACACATTATTGTCTGTGGACATTATGGCTGTGGTGGTGTTGGCGCTGCGCTTGATAACAAGAGTCATGGTCTTATTGATAACTGGTTGCGCCACATTGAAGACGTATATCGCTTCCATAAAGAAGAGATGGATAAGATAACGGATGAGAAAGAACGCGTTAATTTATTATGTGAACTCAATGTTATTGAACAAGTGAGCAATATATGTAAAACAACCACATTATTAAATGCTTGGGAAAGTGGTCAAGACTTAACGGTACACGGCTTAGTATACAACCTTCACGATGGTATTTTAAAAGATTTAAACGTGTCTACTAACGGAAAATGATACTTTAAAAATAGATTCAGGAAAGCAAAATAAAAGTCAGCAAGCTAAAATAGTATGCTGACTTTTTAAGTTTTAAATTCAAGTAAACCATTGGTTCTATTGATCATAACTAAATATCTTCAGCTTGGTTTCTTGCAAATTTTGATGTATTAAAGTTTTTACATTCTAATTTTAGCTTCTTCAAACTAAGTCACCCGTTCAAAAATATCATCATAATACTCAGACATAAAAAAGGCGCTTAAAAGCGCCTTTATAAATATAACAATGATTACAAATTAGTTATTACGTTGTGGACGTTCACTACGACGGCGAGGTGCTTCCTGTCTAGCTACTTGCTCATCTGATGCACTGATAGCAAGAGGTTGACGACGAACACGTACACCTTTTAATTGTTTAAACAATTCATCAGGAATACCTTTAGGTAACTGTACAAAGCTATGTTTGTCATGCAAGTTAATAGCACCAATGTAGCTACTATCAAGCGAGATTTCATTAGCAATAGCACCAACAATATCACCAGGACGGGCGCCATGTTCTTTACCCACCTCTAAACGGTAGGTCTGCCAGTCAACATCATTACGATTAACTTTAGCTTTACGCGGTCTTTCATCACGTGAAGCACGTTGTCCATTTCTTTCACCCTTGCTATCTGCACGAGAATCACGACGAGAGTCTCTACCACGATCACTACGCTCATTACGATCACGAGGGTTACGCTCACGAGTTTCACGACGCGGCTTAGGATCTTCTTTTGGTTGTAATGGTTGCTTTAATTGTTTTTGATATAATAAAGCTGCAGCTAGATCTACCATTGAAAGTTCAGACTCTTCAGCCATTGTTTCAATAATTGTACGCATGCTAACTAAATCTTTAGATTCTACAATTGCTGCAATTTCATCACGAGCACGTTCAACACGCTTTTTACCAAGCTCTTGAATATTAGGTAGTTCATACATATTCACTTTGCCAGAAGTTAAACGCTCATAGTGACGTAATGAGTACATTTCACGTGGTCTAACAAACGCAATTGACATACCTTCACGACCAGCACGACCTGTACGACCAATACGATGAACATATGCTTCATTATCACCCGGTAAATCATAGTTGATAACCAATGAAATTCGAGGAATATCTAAACCACGAGCAACAACATCAGTCGCCACTAAAATAGATGATTTACCTGATTTCATTTGATCAATACAACGTTCACGTTGTGCTTGGTTCATATCACCATTAAGCGCTAATGCTGGGTATCCTGCACGCTCTAATTTTTCTGCGACATCAACAGTATCATTACGGGTACGCACAAAAATAATCATGGCATCGTAATCAACAATTTCAGCAATACGCTCTAAGGCAGTCATTTTAGTGATGCCTGTTACTTTCCATGCATATTGAGTAATATTAGCTTTGGCTTTTTTAACTGCAGCAATTTTAATGTGCTCAGGATCTTTTAAGAAACGGTTAGCAATTTTACGAATAGCTGGCGGCATAGTTGCCGAGAACAAACACATTTGTGTCGTTTTTGGTAAATGATCCAAAATCCACTGGATATCTTCTAAAAAGCCCATGTTTAACATTTCATCGGCTTCATCAAGAACACATACTTTTAAATCGCCTAATTTTAAGCTCTTACGGCGTAAGTGATCCATTAATCTGCCCGGTGTACCAACAACAACTTGCGCACCACGCTCTAGTTGTTGAAATTGTGGACCATAAGATTGGCCACCATATAAAGTAGCAACACGTAAACCACTCATATTTTTACCAAAAGATTCGATCGCTTCTGCAACCTGCATCGCTAATTCACGAGTAGGTGCTAACACCATTAATTGTGGTTTTTTAATTGAAGTATCAATTTTTGCCAAAGCAGGTAAACCAAAAGCTGCAGTTTTACCTGTGCCAGTTTGTGCTTCGCCTAAAACATCTTTCCCTGTTAATAACGGCGGGATAGTTTGTGCTTGAATATCCGTCGCAGAAGTAAAACCAATTGAGGTAATAGCCGTTAATAAATTTTCAGGTAAGCCTAAGGTATCAAAACCGACAGCAATAGCTGCTGGTTCAGTAGTTTTTTGTTCGGTATTTTTTTGTTCAGTCATAATTTAATTTCATCTTCGCAAAGCAGGTATTAACGAAGAGCACAAAAAAATCACAAAAGAATAGAACACCTTCAATCGACACATTGATCTATGAAAGATCAAAAGCGAAAAGTGTACTGATAAATAATTTTTAAATTGCTAAGTCTATAACCTGCGTACATCATACGAGGAAACCACCAGGAAGACTTAAAGCGCATAGTGTAGTGTCACACTATATTTCTGCTGGAAACGAAATGTTCAGCTGGGCAAGTCTATTGGGCGGTATAACCCCCACTAATTCTCGATTTATTTACTTATTGTTCATTCTACATAATGACATCAATAAATAATGCACGTCCTTATAAATTATAGTGCAATTGTTGCTTCTGTCGAAAAAAACAACATCCTTTCATCGAGGCGCGCATTATACATAGTTTTAGAAAAGACACAAGGGATTTAAGTGATATCAAACGTATTTTTATAAGAGATAATCAATATATACCCGCTCCACTTGAAGAGGCATCATTTAGCTGGAACGGCTATAGTGTAAAGTAGTTAAAGAACTATTTTAAATTGAAACCAATTCGACTTTTGCCTAAAAGCTATTTAGCCTTTTGATAAAATCTCATCAAACTTGCCGTAGAACAATCGTGTTTCTCTGAAATAGAATTAGTGCTTAACTCTTCTTGTATTTCAGCAGCCAGTCCTTTACCTAATTCAACTCCCCATTGATCAAATGAGCATATTTGTAAAATAATACCCTGAACAAATATTTTGTGCTCATAAGCAGCAATTAAGCTACCTAAGGTTTTAGGGTCAATACGCTTTAACAAAATAGTATTAGTTGGCCTATTCCCCTTATGAACTTTATGAGGCGATACTTTATTAATATAATCTGGCGTGCGCCCCTTCGCTTTTAAATCAGCCCTTACTTGTTGTTCATCAACACCCACCATTAAGGCTTGTGTTTGTGCAAAAAAGTTCGCCATTAAGGTTTCATGGTGACCCTGAACAGGTGTGACACTTTCTACTGAGCCAATGAAATCCGCAGGGACAACATTATTACTTTGGTGAAGATATTGATAAAAGGCATGTTGCCCATTAATGCCTAATTCACCCCAGATTGACGGTACTGTGGCATAATTTATTTCATCTCCATCCCAAGTGACTGACTTACCATTACTTTCCATTTCTGCTTGTTGTAGGTAAGCGGAAAGCATATGAAGTGTTTGATCATAAGGTAAAATAGCTTGTGAATGAGCACCTAAGAAGGTGGTATTCCATACACTAATTAACGCCATAATGGCTGGCATGTTATCTTTAAGTGGCGCATTAATGAAATGCTGATCCATCTCGTACGCCCCTTCTAATAACTCTTTAAATTTGTCAAATCCCAAATCAAGTGCAATAGCAAGGCCGATAGCTGACCATAATGAAAAACGGCCTCCAACCCAATCCCACATATCAAAGATGTTGTGTTCTTCAATACCAAAACCCATGGCATTTTCTTTATTGGCTGTTACCGCAACAAAATGTTTTGCCACTGACTTTTCGTCAAAAGATGAGCTTGTTAACCATTTAATTGCCGTTTTAGCGTTAGTCATAGTTTCTGTGGTAGTAAAGGTTTTGCTCGAAACAATAAATAATACTTTTTGCGGATCTAATGGTCGTAGCACTTCAACAATTTGTGCTCCATCAACATTAGAAACATAATGTACATTAACACCGTCATCACTATAATGTTTCAGTGCTTCAGTGACCATTTGAGGGCCTAGATTTGAGCCACCAACGCCAATATTAACGATATCAGTAATGCGTTTTCCTGAATAACCCAACCAATGACCTTGTCGAACTTTATCAACAAAAACTTCCATTTTAGCTAATTGATTTTGAACATGTTCAGTTACATTCTCACCATCAACAATTAAAGGCTCATTACTTTGACGACGTAATGCTGTATGTAATACGGCTCGGTCTTCCGTTTTATTAATTTTAGCGCCAGTAAACATTTTAGTTCGCCAATCACAAACTTCAGTTTCATTTGCTAGCGATAATAAACAATCAAGTGTTTCACTATCAATCAAGTTTTTAGAATAGTCGAGTAACATATTAGGTAGCTCGATTGAGAATTTTTCAAAACGTTTAACATCGTTGGCAAAGAAGGTATTCATATGCTGAGATTTTTTTTCTTGTGCTAACTGCTGTAATGATTTCCAACTAGCTAATGTTTGACGATCTGACATAGTGATTCCTGTTAAAGCATAAATAGTAAATAAAAATATTTTTACGTTTAATAGTAAAACATATTTATGACACTAATATAATTATTAAATTAGAAAGAGTATTTTTTATTGCTGCAAGGTTAAAAGAAGCTTTACGTTATGGCGTTTAAATGGGTAGTAAGAAAAGTAGCGAGTTACCCAGTACACCTAACGAGTTCTTGTTACTTAATAGCATAACCTCGGATAAAAAAAGCCACACTATTGCGTAAATAAGCTTCAACTTCCTCGGGAGATACACGCTCTTGAATATTAAATTCTATTTGCATCCACAGCTCCCCTTTCATCATATTTAAAAACTGCGAGGCAGCATGTCTGGGATGTTCAATAGTGAGTATTTTCTGTTGATGCAACTTAAGCATCAACAGACTTACCTCATTAATTATTCTCAGTGGCCCTGCTTTATAAAATATCTCAGATACTTGTGGATAGGTTGTTGACTCGAATACACATATTTTATGTACCGCACAGACTTCTTTAGATGTCATAAACTCGGTAAAACTTTGCGCTAATGTTAATAAAACAGTATAGGGATCAGATAAGTCATGAAGTGATAAATCTACTATCTGTAGCGATTCACATTTATATTCAATAGATGCCGAAAACAACTCATCTTTACTGCCAAAATGAGTATAAACAGTTTGTTTAGAAACATCCGCATTTTTAGCAATCAGATCCATACTTGTTCCAGCGTATCCCTGCTTGGTAAACAGACTAACCGCGGCATCGAGTATTTGGTACCGCTTGACTTCGTTTTTACTGCGCTTATTAACCATTATGCCTCTCTACGTCGATTTTTCATTTGCTTATTTTACCATTCTATCAAAATAGACTAGACAGTCTAGTTTGTTATTATTAAACTAATATTTGTTAGACTGTGATTAGTGCAGTTTATTATTATTTTATACCCCTTTGTTAATTTTTGTTAAGCACTTTTATTTTTTTTAGGTACCGATAAATGATACAACACAATAAAACTAACCCTTTCCAATTTACGTTAGTCAGAATTAAATTAATCCTTTTAATTTTTCTCACCGCTTCTACATTGACTGCCTGTTCAAAAGCGGTAGAAAAGAAAGAGGCCACTAATAGTTACCAGCAAAGTGCTTCATTACTCACCATTTCCCCAGAAAAAAGTTATACCATCGCGAGAAACTATCTAGGTCAAATCACAGCAAAACAACACACAAGTCTTAGCTTCGAATATTCAGGAAGAATAAGTGATGTTTTGGTAGATAGTGGGGATGTGATAAAGAAAGGGCAATTACTTGCTCAACAAGATACCCAATTACTTAACTATAAAACAACTGAACTACAGTCACAAAAAAAACAAGCACAAGCACAAATAACATTGAACAAAGCGAATTTAAGCCGGATAAAAACATTAATCAACGATGGCTATAGTTCTTTGCAACGCCTTGATGAGCTTAATAGTGAAAATAAAATCCTTCAAGCGCAAATAAGCGGATTAAATGCGCGTATTAACACCTTGCAATATCAAAGAGAAAAGTCCGCATTAATTGCCCCTTTTGATGGTGTAATCACCGAGCGATTTATTTCAAATGGTGACCTAAGCAATATTAGCCAGCCAAGTTTTCGTTTCATAGAGAAGGCAAATAATGAAATCAATGTCGGCATTCCCAGAAAAGTAGCGAGTACATTAGTTTTAGGACAAATTTTTAATATAACAATAGATAATACAACGCTTATTGATAAAACGAAACAAGCCAAGTTAATTGCCATTGGTCAGCAAATCAATACGGTAAATAGAACGGTACAGCTGCGATTAAAAATGCTGAAAAAACTTGATAAAGGCAACAGCTATAACGGCCAACTTGTCAGAGTAACCATTGAACAAAAAATCAAAAAACCTGGATTTTGGTTACCACTTAATGCCATTACGGACGGAGTTCGTGGCCAATGGCAACTATTTATTGCCTCCCCTACTGGTGACTCAAATAATCGTTTTCAATTGCAGCCAGCAACAGTTAATGTTTTACATACTAGCGAACGTTCAGCGTATATAAATGGCTTATCCTTAGAACCACATAAAATAGTTGCTCAAGGTGTACATCGTTATGTGGGCGGGCAAGTAGTTAAGGCATCAACACAAGTATTAGCCAATATCGCAGGTAGCCAAGAATGATCCGTTCATTTGTTAAAAATGGTCGGTTAATGTCACTTGCCATTATTCTATTAATTGTTTCAGGGCTTGGTGCATTATCCACGATGCCAAGAATGGAAGACCCACGGATGGAAAACAGGCACGCAAGCGTTCTAACGCGCTTACCCGGCGCGAGTGCTGAACGTATTGAAGTGCTCATTACCGAAAAAATAGAACAAAAACTACGAAAAATTTCTGAAATAAAAAATATTACCTCAGTATCACGACCTGGTATTTCAGCGGTAAAACTTGAACTGCACGATGAAGTGACAAACTCCCTACCTATTTGGTCTAGGATTAGAGATTTACTTAATGACGTGGCTCCACAATTTCCACCAAAGACACTATCGCCTACGTTAGAAGATGATAGAAGTTACGCTTTTACCCAACTTATCGCTTTAAATTGGCAAGGCGATAGTCCAAGTGATATTGCGAGTTTAGGTCGCTATGCTAATGATCTTCAAAACCGTTTACGTATTGTCACTGGCACTGATTTAGTCAGTATTTTTGGTCATGGGCAAGAAGAAATTTTAGTAGAAATAGAACCTGGACTTAGTAGTCAGTTACATCTGTCCAGTAAGGTTATAGCCCAGAAAATTCAACAATCTGATGCCAAAGTATCTGCTGGGCAATTGGTGAATCAACACAACCAGATGCAAGTGGAATTAAATGGCGCTTTTAACAGCGTGACACGTATTGAAAACATCCCAATTAAAGAAAGCGGTTCAGGTACCATTCTGCGATTAGGCGACATAGCAAAAGTAAGTAAAAGCTTAGCTTGGCCTGCCCAAGAAATGGCTATTGTTAATGATAAACCCGCTGTGGTAGTAGCCGTTCGTATGCTGCCAAATTTACGTATAGATCAATGGAGCGCGCATATAAAGGATGAGTTAGCTGAATATGCTAAACACTTGCCACAAAATATTGAACTTGACGTCTTATTTGATCAAAATACTTATACAGAAAAGCGTCTTGGCGATTTAATCGATAATATAGCGCTGGGTTTTATTTTAATTTCAATGGTATTGTTGGTCACATTAGGCTGGCGCTCGGCTGCAATTGTGGCCGCTTCTTTACCTTTAACGGTATTGTTTACGCTTTCTGTCATGAACTTTTATGGCATACCAATTCACCAAATGTCAGTAACAGGTTTAGTCGTGGCTTTAGGTATTATGGTCGATAACGCCATCGTGATGACAGACACTATACAAACTAAACGCCAAGAGGGTATGCGCCGACTTGACAGTGTTAGCTTTGCAGTAAAACACTTATGGCTCCCTTTACTTGGTTCAACAATCACCACTATTTTAGCTTTTATGCCTCTTATTTTAATGCCCGGCTCTGCAGGTGAATTTGTTTCTGGCATCGCTTATAGCGTTATTTTTTCGCTTATAGGCTCTTATGTGATTTCTCATACTATTGTCGCTGGCTTAGCTGGGCGTTTTATTCCTAAAGGATTAGCGCCAAAAGGATCTATCAAGAACAATAGTCACTGGTATCAAGTAGGAATTCACCTACCTAAACTAAATAAATTATTTGAAAAAGGATTGCGCTGGGCGCTGACTTATAAAAAAACAACGATAATCACCGTATTTAGCTTACCTTTATTAGGCTTTGTTCTATCAACCCAGTTAAGCGAACAATTCTTTCCACCTTCTGATCGCGATATGTTCCAAATTGAACTCTTTATGCCAACACAAAGCAGTATTATAAATACACAAGTCACTAGCCAACAAATAAGTGACTATCTTTATCAACAACAAGGAATAAAAAAAATCCGTTGGTTTCTAGGGAAGAATGCGCCTTCCTTTTATTATAATTTAACACCCACAAAAGATGGTTTTCAAAATTATGGTCAGGCCATGATCACAACAACTGATTTTAAAACCGTCAATAATTTAATTCCTAAACTACAATCGGCCTTAGATGAATTAATACCGCAGGCACAAATATTAGTACGAAAACTAGAACAAGGACCTCCTTTTAATGCACCGGTTGAATTACGTGTATACGGCCCTAACTTAGATACCCTAAAAGTTATTGGTGATGACATTCGAAAAATAATGACGCAAACTACTGATATTATTCATACACGTGTTTCACTTCAGCCTGGTACACCTAAAGTGTGGGTAAATGCCGATGAAGAAGCAGCAGCCTTACTAGGTTTATCTTTAGTTGATATTGCCGAGCAATTGCAAGGCAGCTTAAGCGGACAAGTTAACGGATCTATTATTGAAGCCACCGAATCAATTCCTGTACGCGTTCGACTAGCCAATGACGACAGATCTACTATCAATGCTTTAGCTAATATCAATTTACTTAGCCCAAGCATGGGGGATAATACGCAGCCTATCCCATTAACAGCAATCGCTGATTTTTCACTAAAACCTAGTCGAGGTGCCATTCCACACCGTAATGGCTCTAGGGTAAATGTTATTGAAGGTTATATTCGTTCAGGGGTTTTACCCAGCATAGTTTTGAGCAGAGTTAATGCAAACATCGCAGCAGAAAATTACCAGTTACCCGTAGGGTACAAAATGGAAATTGGCGGTGAGTCGTCCGAACGTAATAACGCGGTTGGTCAATTACTTGCTAGCGTAGGGGTTATTTTTACTTTATTAATAACCGTGATAGTACTGTCATTCAATTCCTTTAGACTTGGTGGTATTATCTTCTTCTCTGCAATACAATCTGTAGGTTTAGGATTACTAACCGTGTATATGTTTGGTTACCCATTTGGTTTCACCGTGATAATTGCCTTATTAGGCCTAATGGGACTAGCCATCAATGCCGCTATCGTTATTGTTGCTGAATTAAAAAGTGATGTTCAAGCAGTACAAGGTAATCAAAATGCCATTATTAAAGGCGTACAAAGTTGTACGCGCCATATAACGTCTACAACAATTACGACGGTGGGAGGCTTCTTGCCTTTGATTTTGGCTGGAGGAGGATTTTGGCCACCTTTTGCTGTTGCTATAGCAGGCGGTACTGTATTAACAACGTTGTTATCGTTCTTATTTGTGCCCGCAGCATTTTCATGGTTTAGTCAACGCCAAGCTTTTGACTTAAACCAACAAGCTTGGGATAAATAACACGCCATGGACGGGTATATTATTGTCGATAAG
>DPHE01000060.1:0-1222 GCA_003521815.1 Colwellia sp. | reverse complement strand
CTAAAGGAAACTTACTCTTCGAAATAAGTTCCCCATCCATCGTAATCTACTTTGCATTTCTTTGCTAATTCGTACATTTCTTTTGTTTCTTCACGTAATAGCTTAGCATTTAACATTTGCTCGGTAATAATATCAAAAGCAAAAACTTTATCGCCATTTTCTAATTCAGCTTCTTCAGGATCTTCTATTTCTAATCCGAGTTTAAATGCAATAATCGCTGCTTTTTCTAATAAATCAAAATTCTCACTAGCAAAATGGTGTTCGATCGTATGATAAACGTCTTCATTAGTACCATCTTCAAGTAATTCATTTACGAGTGCTTCGGTATGGTCAAACCAATGCGTTAATTCTTCATCAATCATTATTCATTACCTTTTAAATTATCAATAATAGCGCTATTTGAAATTTCTTCGTCCAGTTGCTCGATTTTAGCCTTCATCAACGTATGAGCTTCTTCCGCAGCGCTACGAGCACTGGCAGGAGTATTATCTGAAATATAGATAGGATCTAAAAACTCAATAATTATCTTGCCATTGTTCCAACGCCCTAATTTAATTGTTCCCACTTGATTACTTGCACAAATTGGCACAATAGGTACATTGGCTAATGCTGCAGTTCGAAACGCGCCAGTTTTAAAAGGCAGTAAACCACGCCCTTTGCTACGTGTTCCTTCAGGAAACATCCATATAGAAAGCTTTTTTTCTTTAATTTTTGTGGCGGTTAAGTTAATAAACCCCATGGCTTTACTGGTATTTTTACGATCTATTAATATATTTCCCGTTAACCAATACATTTGTCCAAAAATAGGGATCCACTTTAAGCTTTTTTTACCAACACTTACCGTACTAGGTTGCACCGCATTAGCCATAGTAAAAACATCATAACTATTTTGATGATTAGCAACATAAATGACAGGACCCATATTTTTAACTGAGTCAGGTATTCTCACTTCAACATCAAAGCCTAATAGTTTGGTTATCTTACCCAGATATCTAGAAGTATGATGAACATTGTCACGGTGAAAAGGTCTTAGCAAACAGTAAAAGCACGAAACTGTACAAATAAAAAGAAAGGCTATAGACATCAGAATAAAGCGAATGATTGTTAACAACAGAGAAGTCCTAGTAAAATTTTAGACGGCGAGTATAAAGAGAATACTATATAAGCGCAAAGTTATTCGTTTTTTGAGTATTATCACTATCCGTTTAACTCAATTTAACGA
>DPHE01000014.1 GCA_003521815.1 Colwellia sp. | reverse complement strand
AATATCAAAATATCAAAATATCAATAGGAATCACGGATTGTAAAATGGTCGCGTTAGTAGCGGTGGTAATAGTTAACCCTAAGTATATAAACGTATTGAAACCGGCTACACTTAACACTGACAACAAGATGAGAATCTTCCAATTTTGTAAAATAATATCTTTGTTTTTTTTGAGTTTTGGTAATAAAAATGGAGAAATTATAAGTAACGCTAATAACCATCGTAATTCAGCCATAACAATAGACGATACGACTAAACGCATAGATCGACCCAAGATAAAATTACCAGCCCAAAATAATGTAGTGAGTGATAAAAGTAAGTAAGCCATTAAATTCTCAGTGTGTGATATTTTTATAAATAATAGAATTAATTTATTCGTTTTGAAATGAAATTTTTTGATAATCAAGATAGTACATAGCGGCGAAATAGTGTAATTTTCAATCAATCAATCAATCGAAAGACTCTTTTATTATAATTTACTCACCATTAAGGTGTAAATAAGTGAACACTATGGCAAAACCCATTTTATATTATATTTATGATCCTATGTGTAGTTGGTGTTGGGGTTATCAACCAACGTGGCTTCTTTTGCAACAACAACTTGAATCTAGAATACAGATTCATACCCTTGTCGGCGGTTTAGCCGAGGACTCTAATGCTCTGATGCCTGAAACAATGCAAGGTTTTTTACAAGAAACATGGCATAAGATCTCTGCGGAGTTAGGGACGCAATTTAACTTTAATTTTTGGTCACAATGCCAACCAAAACGTTCAGCTTACCCTGCGTGCCGTGCCGTTATTATTGCGAGACAATACCAGAAAGAACAAGCCATGTGTTTGGCCATACAAGAAGTGTATTATTTACACGCGCAGAACCCATCTGAGATGGCGACATTAATAAAAATTGCTACCTCTATTGGGCTTGACGGAGACCTGTTTTCACAACAGATCAATAGTGATAAGGTAAAGCAACAATTAATGAATGAAATAACAAGAGTTAGAGCAATGCCTATTCAAGGCTTTCCTTCGTTAGTACTCGCAGTAGATGCAGAGCTATATCCAATTAGAGTAGACTATAAAAATTGGCAAACTAGTTACAATATTATGTTAACAATATTAAAGAAAGTTGATCTAGATAAAAATAAATAGAGTATTTATACTATTAATGCTTTACATCGATAGAGTAGTTGCTCTATAATTGTCTTGTTCCCTAACGGACACTTATTGTAATAATTTTGATTATAGCTTTCCCCATAGCTTCCATGCCGATGACCATTTTATATTAAATGGTCCATCGGTTTTTTTTTGTGTGTTTACGAGTAGCGAGCCAAACCCCTATAGTGGTGAAGCTCACTTAACACGTTACAAACATTACTCAGTTTCTTGCTCTTCTGTAAACCAATCACAAATAATAGTATCTGCTTGTTCTGAGCCAGTACGTTTAAGTGAAGAAAAAGCTTGTACCCTGACGTTACCATTAAGGGCATCTAATACTTTTTTAACTTTTAAAACTTCAGTACTTCGTTTACCTAGAGATAATTTATCGCATTTGGTGAGTAAGGCTAATACTGGAAGGTCGCCATCAACAGCCCATTCAATTAAATCCATGTCTAAATCTTTGAGTGGGTGCCTGATGTCCATTAGTACGACTAAGCCTTTTAAGCTTTGGCGTTTTTCTAAATATTCACCTAAGGCGGCTTGCCATTTCTTTTTCATTTCTAGCGGTACTTTGGCAAAACCATACCCAGGTAAGTCAATTAGGCGTTTATTGTTACCTATTTCAAATACATTGATTAGTTGAGTACGACCAGGGGTTTTACTGGTACGTGCTAATCCCTTTTGATTGGTTAATGTATTTAATGCGCTTGATTTTCCGGCATTTGAACGACCGGCGAAGGCGACTTCAATACCATTGTCTTCTGGTAATTTTCGAATGTCTGGCGCACTAATAGTGAAGGTCGCTTTGCTTAAATGTATTGTTTTTGAAGACAAGGGCTTAACTCAGTTGAAAAGTAAAAGCGCATTATAGCGTTTTCTGTTTCCTTTTTTATGCAAAAAACAAATAAAATAGCAAAATATTGTATATTTTCAGTGATTTTTTATTAGATGTTGTTACACACTGTGTATATTAGTGTAAAATGCCGTCACTTTTTATTTATTTAGTTTTTGACAAGCAGAGAGCAACTCAATGAAAAAAATTATCTTTTCACTATTGTTAACAATAGGCGTTATTAATACAGCGAGTGCAGTAGAAGGCAATGCTGATGCAGGTAAGACTAAAGCAGCTTCGTGTGCTTCTTGTCATGGTGCTACAGGTATAAGTACTATTGGTACTTTTCCTAATCTTGCAGGCCAGAAAGCTGCGTATATTGTTCAGCAACTAGCTGATTTTAAATCTGGTGCTCGTACCAATATGATGATGGCGCCAATGGCGGCAAATTTATCAGAACAAGATATGGCAGATTTAGCCGCTTACTTCTCCATTCAAAAGCGTACTAGTGAAAAAGCAGTAGCAAGTGACGATAGTTCAGCGCCTGTAACCTCATCAGCAGGTAGTGTTGAGATAGTTACCTCAACTAAAGCCAAAGGATTATATGCTGGTGATGTTAAAGACGGACAAGAAAAATCAGTTATGTGTGCATCTTGTCATGGTGCTGACGGTAATAGCCTTATCGCTATCTACCCTAAACTAGCCGGTCAAAGTGCTAGCTACACGGCTAAGCAATTAGCTAATTTCAAATCGGGCGAACGTGTAAATCCGATTATGGCTGGCATGGTTGCCGGATTAGCTCCAAAAGATATGCATGACTTAGCAGCCTATTTTGCTGTACAAACACCAACAGCCGGTCAGGGTGAAGGTAGTGATATTGGTCATAAGCTATATTTTGGTGGTGATGTAAATAAAGGTATTACTGCTTGTGTTGCTTGTCATGGTGTAAAAGGTAAAGGTATGGCTCAAGCTGGTTTTCCTGCGCTTGCCGGACAAAATGCGGCTTATTTGAAAACACAACTTACTACTTTCCGTTCTGGTAGCCGAGGTAATGACCGTAACAATATGATGCGTAATATCGCCATTAAATTATCTGATAGCGATATTGATGAGCTAGTTAACTATATGTCTTCGCTTAAATAGCATAGAGACAGGTATAGTGTGATTATTATGAAAAGCAGCGTTTATCGCTGCTTTTTTAGTTTATGCCTAAGTGGAATGTTAGCCCTTCTAGTAGCGCGGGTATATCTCCACTAGAGTCTTAGTCGCTTGGATCTAAAAAAAGTTAGGATGATTTGAATAAAACAAAAAAGGCTAAACAGTTAATTGCTTGTCAGCAGTGTGATGCATTGTATGACACCCCAATGCTAAAGCAAGGGCAAAGTGCAATATGTACGCGTTGTGGTAGCATGTTGACTGAGCGAAAAGTTGACTCAATAGAGCGTAGTTTTTTTTGGTCACTTGCCGGAATTATATTATCTGTGCCTGCAATACTGTTGCCTATTATGGGGGTGACACTAGTCGGGCAATATCATCATGCGTCATTGTTGGATTGTATTTTGGTATTGATTGATCGTGGGTTTATTATGATTGCCACGTTAGTTTTTTTATTCACTTTAGCCATACCCGTTGTACGGTTGTTAGGCGCCTTTTATATTACCTACAGCTTCAAGTTTAATCGATTAAAACCGGCACTGTTGTATTTTTTTCGCGCGCATCACTATTTAGACAATTGGGCGATGCTAAATGTTTTTTTGTTGGGTATTGTTGTCTCTATGTATAAACTTCTTGATGATACAGAGCTTTCAGTCAATATGGGGTTGTTAGCATTTATTCTCTGGCTTATCTGTTCAACTATGGCTTCAAGTGCATTAGATCAAGATTATATATGGCAAGAACTGGAGAATGAATTTGTTGATTAAGACCGCTCAGGAAAGTGGTTTAGCGCGGTGTCCAAAATGTCACAAGATCAATGGGATGAACCATAGCTCTGGCAATAATGCACAAATAAAATGTATGCGTTGTCAGGGTCTGTTTTATCCACGTAAACCACATAGCTTGCAATATACGTTAGCGTGGAATATCGCTGCCTTAATAGCCTTTATTCCAGCAAACCTTTATCCAATAATGATTCTTTATTCGATGGGCATTGGCGATCCAAACACGATACTTTCTGGGATTGGTGAGTTTATTGACCAGGGATTATATCCTATTGCCGTCATTATTTTTGCTGCCAGTATTATTGTGCCATTAATTAAAATTATTGGCTTGTTTTTACTGGTGTATAGAGTACATACTGGAGTGCGACTACGGCCAGATAAGCACAGTAAATTTTATCATGCATTAGAATTTTTAGGTCCGTGGTCTATGCTGGATGTGTTTGTGGTAGCCTTACTTGTTGCCGTAGTGGAGCTTGGTTTTGTAACATCAGTTTCCGCAGGGCCGGCCATTAATTATTTTACTTTAACGGTCATCTTTACCATGATTGCAGCAAATAGTTTTGATCCACGTCTTTTATGGGATAAAAAGCAAGGAATTGAAAATACTAAGGAAAAAAATTGACTATTGATAAATCATTAAATCATAACAGTAAAAAACTTTCCGCCGAAGTGGTTCCGCGCCAAGGTATTTCAATTGTGTGGTTTGTTCCTTTTATAGCACTGATTTTTGGTGGGTGGTTAGGCATTAAAGCCCTGTCTGAACAAGGGACTTTTATTACCATTGAGTTTGAAAATGGTGCGGGTATTGTGCCAAAGAAAACTGAAGTTCGTTATAAAGGTTTGGTTACCGGTTTGGTTGACAAGGTAGTGCCGTCTGATGATTTACAGTCAGTGATTGCCCATGTAGAAATATCCAAAACATTTAGTGATTATTTAACTAAAAATACAGAGTTTTGGCTAGTCAGTGCGGACATCTCCTTGCAAGGCGTTTCGGGCTTAGATACTTTGTTATCAGGTAGCTATATTCATATTATTCCAGATACTGATGATGACGCTGAGGAGCAAGATCACTTCATTGCGCTAAAGGAAGCGCCGCAACTTGATATGACGACGCCAGGGCTACACCTTACGTTACAAACAAGTGTGTTAGGCTCTATTAGTGAAAATTCACCAATCACTTTCAAACAGATCCCCATTGGTTATGTCACTGGCTATCATTATGCAGAAGAAACCCAAGCGATTAATATTAATATTTTTATTGAACAAGAATATGCTCATTTAGTGAAAGAAAACTCATTATTTTGGAATACTAGTGGTGTGCAAGTCACTGCGTCAATTTCTGCGGGTATCAAAGTAAACACCGATTCATTAGCGTCTATTATCGCTGGCGGTATCGCCGTTGATACCTTGAGTTATCAAGAAAAGTTGTCATCAGCTAAAAATGGTCAAGTATATCCGCTGCATGCAGATTTTCAATCAGCAGAAATGGGTTATGAAATTGAATTAACGTTAAACTGGAATTCAGGCATTAATCACAATGCGACAATTTTATATCAAGGCCTAACCATTGGGTCGATAGAGTCTTTTAGTAAAATAGATCCGAAAAGCAGAAAAATAACAGCCAAAGCTAAAGTAAACCCTAGGATAGTGCCTTATTTAACAGATCAATCTCAGTTTTATTTGGTATCACCACATATTGACTTAACTGGCGTTTCTAATGCGAAAACCTTGTTAAGCGGTACTTATATTAGTATTCGTCCTTCCTTACAAGGTCAGCCAACAGACAAATTTGTGGTGTTTAATTCTAAGCCACCTTATCAATATACAGAGCCAGGTTTACATTTAATATTACAGGCCAATGAGCGTAGTTCTTTACAAGTGGGTAGTCATGTTTATTACAAACAACAAGCGGTAGGCAGTGTCCAAACCGTTGAAACGATTGGTGCTCACCAGCATTTAATACATATTCATATTGACAAGGAATACCAAGATTATGTATCAGCTAATAGTCATTTTTATAACAACTCAGGGCTAAAAATCAAGGCAAATTTGCAGGGTATTAATATTGAAGCACAATCACTGCAAACTATGTTAACTGGCGGTATCTCTTTTACTAACTTTGTGCAAAAAGCGGGTAACGAGGAAGTAGTTAATGGCGATAAATTTAATTTGTTTGCTAATCAAAAAATTGCTCAACAGCGGATACATTTTACCTTAATCACATCCACAAATGAGCCTATTAGTGTTAATACCAGAATTTTACACCGTGGTGTTGAAATAGGGGCTATCCATAAAGTTGAAATTCAAGGTGAAAATAGTAAGTTACACTTGGGTTTATTACCAAAATATCAATATATTTTGCGTGAAGGGACTCAATTTTGGTTAGCAAAGCCTAATCTTTCTTTATCAGGCTCATCGGATATAGATGCTTTGTTGGCTGGGAGTTATATCACTTTTAATCTCTATTCAGAAGCAGGTGAAGAGAAAACAGATTTTCTTTTATTAAGGTCACCGCCACCTAAGCACGCGAGTGCAGCAGGTTTGCAATTAAGCTTGTTAAGCGAAAGTGCGAGTGTGGCAACACCGGGCAGTAGCGTCAGTTATCGTGGTGTTACCGTAGGGCAGGTCGATAATGTTAGCTTGGATAAGAAAGCGGATAGGGTACGCGTTAATATCACTATTGATGAAGAACATAAATCATTAATACAGGCGAGTACACGCTTTTATAATGCCAGCGGCATCATGCTAAATGGCAGCCTTAGTGATTTTGTTGTTAAAACCGAATCGGTTGATGCCATATTACGTGGTGGCATCAGTTTTTATAATCCATCCACCAACGTACCTGCTCATTTATCTGGGAATGTTGCAGTTAAAGAGCTAGAGAGCTTTAATTTATTTGAGCATTTTGAACAAGCTAGCAGTGCAGGCCTATCTATTAAGATACACTTTAATGAGTTTGCTGGGCTGAAAACAAACACCAAGGTTACTTATCAAGCACAAGAAATTGGCAGCGTAGAACGGTTAGTTTTTAATGAAAATGAAATGGGTGTTACCGCCATCGTGTTATTAAATGACGTAGGGTCAAAATATGCCAAACAAGGGAGTAAATTTTGGCTAGTAGAGCCAACGATAGGTTTAGTGGGATCGAAAGATGTTGCCCATTTACTTGAAGGCGCTTTTATTGCCCTACTCCCTGATGCTGATTTATCAAAAGAGATGAAAATTGAGTTTCAAGCATTGCCAATAGCGCCAACAGTGACTCAATTACCTTATGGGTTGAATATAAAGTTAATCACGCAGCGTTTAGGCTCCATTCGTGTAGGAAACCCGGTGTTATATCGACAAATTACGGTGGGTAAAGTAATAGGTATAGACCTGTCAGCAACAGCTGATAAGGTAAACGTGTTTATTAATATTGCCAAGCGTTATGCGCCTTTGGTCCATAACGATAGTAAGTTTTGGAACACCAGTGGTATAAATATTGACGCAGGTATTTTTTCGGGCATTAATATCGATTCAGAGTCTATTGAAACACTTATTTCTGGTGGGGTTGCTTTCGCTACACCTGAGCATAGTCATAACGATGGTGAGCAAGAAAAGCAGAGTTATACGTTGCATCAAAATGCTGATGGCGATTGGCTCGAATGGCAGCCGAAAATAACGATTGGGCAATATCACTAGATCGTTGCTGTGATTCATAATGGAATAACCGTTATGAATCACAGCGTATTGCATTTAAGGCTAATTGCCGGTGATATATTCTTGGTTTTTATTGGGGCTTTCATTAGGATTTTCTTTGTTTAGATCAATCCCAGTAATAACAAGTTGTGTTGCTGTTTTATTAATTTTGATGTGAGCGTTATCTAATTGAAATTTGCTAATCACTATTTTATCAAAGAGCCAATGAAATAATGTTAAGCGGATGCTAGTGTCAGGACATAATGTTAGCCGCTGTTCAATGAGTAAGGGCTTGAGGAAATTCTGACTAAGCGGTGAAGAAATAGCCCAAATGACAAGATAGAGACCAATAAATAGCGTCGCAGTTATTTTTACGGATTTACTGAAATAAACAGGTAATTTTATAACAGAAGAAGCGGTCATAGACGTGATTTTTTTAACATAAAGGGAGCTCAATGGTAACTGATAATCCGTTAGTGTTATTATTTTTGGCGAAAATATTACCCTGATGAGTAACAATGGCTTGTTTGGCTATGGCCAACCCTAAACCCGTACCGCCAGTTTTACGATCTCTTGGTATGTTTACTCTATAAAAAGGTGTGAATAATTCGGTTAAAGATTCGGGTGGTACACCGATACCGTTATCACAAATAACTAAGCTAACAAATTGATCCTTTACTGATAAAGACAACTCTACTTTGCTATGTTTAGGGCTATATTTTACAGCATTCGTCACTACATTACTGATGGCGCTAAAAAGTAAATTATGGTCACCTAGAAGTTCAACTATTACTGTTGAATTCAGCACTATTTTTATTGATTTATCATCAGCAATAAACTGTTCTTCGTGAATTATTTTCTGCACTAAAGCAGTAAAGTTAAGATGTTTTTTCTCAATGGTTTGTAGGGTGTTCTCTAATCGTGATAAGACTAGCGCATCTTCAATCATTTGATTTAACCGCTCTAATTCTAATTGGCAGCGCTGTAAATATTGCTCGCGAGCTAATTTGGTAGTGGAGTCTTGCTGTGCTAAGCCTAGTGCCATTTGTAAACGTGTCATTGGGGAACGCAATTCATGGGAGACATCGCCAAGTAAGCGTTGTTGTGCACTTTGATTTTGTTGTAATTGTTCAGCCATTTGATTAAAGCTGTTAGCGAGTTGGCCTAATTCATCATTACGCTTTGTAATTCCTGTAACACGTGTGGCTAAATTTCCTTTACCTAATTCTGTAGCGGCTTTTTTTATGGTTGCAATGGGTTTGCTAAAAGAACGTGCTAATAATAAACAAAGTATAAAACTAATAAAAACAGGAATTGCAACGCGAGCCCAGGAAGGAAGCTCTTGCACAAGTCGACCAAAATTCCGCTTGTGCTGTTTTCTTGAAATAAATAACTGATAATTTTGTTTATTGATTTTGATTAAAACAGGGCCAACCAAACGGGTATGAGAGAAATTACTGGTAATCGCTTGATCAAATGTCTGTTCATTAAGATATCGCATAAGCGCTTTATGATGCTTTGGGGGTAAGAGAAACATACTGGAAACAGTAGAGTTATTATCAACACTTTTAAACCACATATTAAAAGGTCCTTTGATAAATCGTTGTAATTTTGTTTGCAACAATTGATCAATGTTTATTATTTTACTTCGCTCTATCTTTCTGGCCGTATTGTGAAGTTGGCGAAGTTCATCATGCCGCGGTGCTTGGCTAACGACGGTGTTGTAGGCATCACTTGTCAGCTGTTGGGAGATAAAGCGCGTACTAAAAATAGATGTAATAGCGATAAGCCAAAACCAAGCGAATAATTTGATGTTAAAGGAGGACAGTAACGCTTTAATTTTTATCGATGGCTTCATAGATTAGCTACATTCGCCCGTTAGAAATAAATAACCAGCGCCACGTACCGTTTTGATTTTGTCAATTGTGCAATAAGGGGAAAACTTACGGCGAATATTCCCAACATGTACATCAATACTGCGATCGAAAGGGGCTAACTTTCGACTTAATACTTGTTTTGAAAGAGCATCTTTGGCTATGATCTGTCCATGATGTTCCATTAGCATAGTTAAAATTTGATATTCAGTTCCCGTTAACGTTATAGGATTAGTATGACAAGTAACCGCTCTTGTCGCATGGTTAAGTTCTATATCATTAACTATTAATGTTGAATTTTTACTGTGTGAATTTTGTTGAGTCACTATATCAATACGACGTAAAATTGCCTGTATACGGGCTAATAATTCTTGGTGGTGAAAAGGCTTGGCTAAGTAATCGTCAGCACCTAATTCTAACCCGCGCACTTTGTCGTTATGATCCCCTTTAGCTGTCAGCATTAGAACCGGGGTTTTATAGTCGCTCCCAAGTGCCTTCAATACTTCAAAACCATTAAGTTTTGGCATCATAACATCAAGTAAAATAAGATCAAATTCACTCTTGTAGGCTAGCTCTAATCCTGACTGGCCATCAAAGCAGCACTGAACAATAAAGCCTTGTTGTGATAAATAATCGACTAACAACTCTGCTAATTCATGATCATCATCAATGAGTAATAATTGTTTTTTATTCAAGTGAAACTCCGCCATATCAATTCGTACAGCCATCTTATCTTATTATTTATCGTCTTAGGATCCATCCCTACAACCTTTACTTAATATTTACATTGGCTTTACGTATCTTAGCACTATGTTACTTATACTCATCAACTGTTATTAAACGTGTACTTATAAAACTAAATTATTTTTTGGAGAAAACTATGAACATGACTAAACCAACGAAAACTATTTTTTCAACTATAGCGGTTTGTATCGTTATAGCCTTTGCGAGTGTTGCCAGTGTTAATGCCTCAGACAATGATGCCCTTTATGCTCCAAAAGAGCATAAAGGACATCAACATCAAGAAAATAAGCATAAAGGACATAAGCAAAAGATGAAACGTATGGTTAAAGCCTTATCATTGAGCGAAGAACAGCAGGTACAAATAAAAGCAATAAAAACGCAAGCAAAAGAGCAGCATCAAATTTTACAGGCGTCGATGCAAGAATTTAAGATAGAAGAGAAAAAATTACTACAAACAGAAAAGTTTGATGAGCAAGCATTTAATACGCTACATGATACTTATCAACCTATTTTTAAACAATTAGCGTTAATTAGAGTGAAAGATAAACATGCTATTTTTAATGTTTTAACGACTGAGCAACAAGAGAAATGGCTAAAAATGATTGACCATAAAAAAGGACAGACTAAAAAGAGACGTGGTTAAATTTTTACAATACTATTACTTTATAGTGTGTGATTCAGTCGAAATGATAAATATTATCTAGATAATAAATTGATTGAAAAATTCACTTTAAGTAAAGTAACTTAGCTTTGTAAACTAAAAGAAAATACTTTAGCCATTTGGCTTTCTACAGGTTTTTCATCAACTTTGGCAGGTAAAAATCGCCATTTTTTAATCGCTCTTCGAATTGATTTTTTGAAGTAATTGATTTTTTTGTGTTGAGCAAACTTTATATCTTTAATCTGACCTTCAATATCAATAGTAAAGTTTACTTTTACTTCTATTTCAATTCCCTTTCGTTTTGCCGTAGTAGGGTAAATAGGATCAAC
>DPHE01000076.1:2241-5645 GCA_003521815.1 Colwellia sp. | reverse complement strand
CACTAAACCCAGCTTTTCATGGTACCTTAATTGTCTTCAGAATTAGTTAAAAATACCGAACAAGACCTCGGTGAAGTAAATAACGCCAATACCAAAAACACTCAACTTACGGGTGTACAACGTTTACTTGAAACCGGCTTGTTATTTTTTAGTGTCTTTGCCATGTTTATCATGTTGGCATTGTTTAGCTTTGATCCCGCTGATCCTGGTTGGGCACAAACAGGCTATCAAACACCCATTAGAAATCTAGGTGGCTCTGTTGGGGCCTATCTTTCAGATTTATTATTAAATTTATTTGGTTTTATTGCCTATAGTCTACCTTTTATTGTTGCAATCGTTGGCTGGTTATTATTTCAAAAGTTTCATCAGTTAATGCGGTTAGATTACTTAACACTGGCCTTGAAACTGATTGGCTTTTTAATGTTCTACTTAGGCATTACGTCATTAGCCAGTATGAATTTTGATGATCTGTTTTATTTTTCCGCGGGTGGTATTTTAGGGGATGTATTAAGTGAAACGCTGCTACCTTATTTTTCATTTGTGGGTAGCACCTTAGTTTTTGTCATGTTTAGTTGTGCAGGGTTTGTGTTATTAACCGGTTTTTCATGGCTTAATTTTATTGATAACGTAGGTCGTTACACCATAGCAAGTGTATTATTTATACGGCATATACCGAGTTATATTAAAGATAAATCTGGTGTAGGTGACTCCTCCTTAACTGATAAATCAGACGGCAAAGGAATGGATGAAGAAGCCAATATTCAAATTAAATCTGAAGACATACCCGTAACAGCACCCAAAAAGAAAAAGTTAGCTATTCCTTTTATGGCATCAACGACTGAAAAAGAAGATGACACGCCAGAGCACTTTATTGATATCAATGATTTAATGGATGGCCCTCTTGAAATCAATGTACAAGAATATGTTAGTGATAATGAGATATCGGCTGCTTTTGCGAATATTGAAAAAATTGTCGTTGCCGACGATAACGCCGTAGTCACTAAAAAACCTACAGGTGAACTGGTTAACAGTAGTGATGCCAATCAAGTCAACTTAGTTCCTTCAACAGAAGAACAATTCTCAGGTATGCCTTCAATTGACTTACTTGATCGCCCTGACAAAGCTAAAAACCCCATTAACAGAGAAGAACTAGAGCAGGTGAGTCGTTTAGTTGAAACGATTCTATTAGATTTTAAAGTCCAAGCCGAAGTGGTTGCTGTATATCCTGGCCCTGTTATTACCCGTTTTGAACTTGATTTAGCACCCGGCATGAAAGTAAGTAAAATTAGTGCCTTGTCAAAAGATTTAGCCCGCGCCTTATCGGCAATCAGTGTACGTGTGGTTGAGGTTATTCCAGGAAAATCAGTTATTGGTTTAGAATTGCCGAATAAACATCGTGAAATAGTTTATTTAAGTGAAGTTATATCATGCACCGCTTTTGAAGAATCAAGTTCACCTTTAGCGATGGTGTTAGGTAAAGATATTGCCGGTGAGCCAGTTGTGGTTGATTTAGCAAAAATGCCACATTTATTGGTAGCCGGTACGACAGGCTCAGGTAAATCAGTGGGTGTTAATACCATGATTGTTAGCTTGTTATATAAATCAACACCAGAAGACGTACGTCTGATCATGATTGATCCTAAAATGCTTGAACTCAGTGTTTATGAAGGTATACCGCACTTGTTAACAGAGGTGGTTACCGATATGAAAGATGCGGCTAACGCGCTGCGTTGGTGTGTAGGTGAAATGGAACGTCGTTATAAATTAATGTCGGCACTGGGTGTACGTAACTTAAAAGGTTATAACAAAAAAGTATTGACCGCTATTGCCGAAGGCGAGCAACTGATTGACCCTATATGGCAACCTAGTGATGGCTTAGATCAAACGCCACCCCTATTAGAAAAACTGCCGAGTATTGTTGTTATTGTTGATGAATTCGCTGATATGATGATGATTGTCGGTAAAAAAGTAGAAGAATTAATTGCCCGTATTGCACAAAAGGCACGTGCGGCAGGTATTCACTTAATTTTAGCGACGCAACGTCCATCAGTTGATGTTATTACCGGTTTAATTAAAGCCAATATCCCAACTCGTATGGCGTTTCAAGTGTCTTCTGGTTTAAACTCTCGCACTATTTTAGATCAGCAAGGAGCTGAACAATTATTAGGCATGGGGGATATGCTTTATTTACCGCCTGGTACTGGTGTACCAACACGCGTCCATGGTGCTTTTATTGACGATCATGAAGTCCATGCGGTTGTTAAAGATTGGAAATCTCGTGGTGGGCCAAATTACATCGAAGAAATTTTAGCGGGGAGTAATGATCCTGATATGTTGCTTCCCGGCGAACAGAGCGAAGAAAGTGAAGCCGAAGAGTTAGATGTGCTTTATGATGATGCCGTAAAATTTGTCACTGAAAAACGACGTGTCTCTATATCAAGTGTGCAAAGACAATTTAGAATTGGCTACAACCGCTCAGCTCGTATAGTCGAACAAATGGAAATTCAGGGCGTCGTGTCAACTGCTGGCCACAATGGCGCACGTGAAGTATTAGCGCCACCACCAATTAAAGATTAATACTATGAATAAAACGTTTATTGTTAACGCCACTCTCGTCATTGCCCTAAATATTGTAACTAGCTCTGTCATGCCTGTAATAGCTGCATCACAGGAGAGTTCTCCAACAAAGTTTGAAGCAAGTAAAAAGCACTTGAGGGCAAAACTTGCTCATGTAAATTTTTTTAGTGCTAACTTTACACAAGAAGTGGTTAGTGACACCGGTGAGTTACTCGAAAAAAGTTCAGGGAAATTGGCTATCAGTAAGCCCAATTTAGCCAATTGGCATACATTAGAGCCAGATGAACTGGCAATTGTTTCTGACGGCCGTGATGTGTGGTTCTATAATCCATGGATTGAACAAGTCAGTGTTTATTCTTTGTCCGCGGCGATTGCCAGAACACCTATATTATTACTCACGAGTAAAGATGAATCGTTATGGCAGCAATATACGGTTAACGAGGAAAAGGCTAGTCTCAATAAGGTAAGTCAACAAGATAAACGTTTTGTTATCGTCGCTAAAGATCCCAATAGCCAAATTAAAAGTTTAACCTTAATTTTTTCAGCTAAAAATCCAAAGATAAAAGGTAGTGAACTCAGTCAGTTGTCATTTCTTGATGCCACAGGACAGATAAGCCATATTAGATTATCAAATTTTGATGCTCAAAATATACCCGAAAGTAGTTTGTTTCACTTCTCTGTACCAGAAGGTGTACAAATAGATGACCAACGCGCTAACTAGGAACTTTTGTGAATAACCAACAGCAACAAACTAGCTTATTTACTTCAGAACAAGACAGTGCAAACCTTACCGGTAAAAAAACCACTCAACTTGCTGCGCCTCTTGC
>DPHE01000076.1:1292-1942 GCA_003521815.1 Colwellia sp. | reverse complement strand
GGTAAAACAACCCTCGCTGAAATTATAGCAACTCATGCGAAAGCGCAAGTGGTTAGACTGTCTGCGGTCACATCGGGCATTAAAGATATTCGCGAAGCCATTGAACAAGCTAAAATTAGAAAGCAGGGGGCGAGTCAAAATGACTATAGTCGCACCGTACTCTTTGTTGACGAAGTTCACCGCTTTAATAAGTCGCAACAAGATGCCTTTTTACCTTTTATTGAAGACGGCACCATTATTTTTATTGGCGCAACCACAGAAAATCCTGCGTTTGAATTAAATCAGGCAATACTCTCTCGTACTCGTGTTTACACCTTAAAAAAATTGAGCCATGAAGAATTAACACAAGTACTCAATAGAGCATTAGTGTTAATTAAAGCAGAACAGCAAACGCTTGTTACTGTAGATAAAGAGGCTAAGCAAAGTTTATTAAATCGCGCTGATGGTGATGCCAGACGTTTACTCAATTTATTAGAAAACTGCCTTGATAGTCAACAGGCTCAACAGAGTTCTACGGTTGAAAGTGATACAAACAATACAAATAAAACCATAACGGTTGAATTAATTGCACAAGTAGCGGGTAGTAAAATTGCGCTTTATGATAAAGGCGGTGATGCCTTCTATGATTTAATTAGTGCCTTTCATAAATC
>DPHE01000076.1:0-1020 GCA_003521815.1 Colwellia sp. | reverse complement strand
GATATTGGTAATGCCGACCCACGGGCAATGCAATTAGCGATTAACGCTTGGGATACCTTTCACAGAGTGGGGCCAAGTGAAGGTGAACGTGCTATCGCACAAGCTGTCGTTTATATGGCATTAGCACCCAAGAGTAATGCGGTTTATCTCGCGTTTAATCAAGCGAAACGATTAGCCGAACAAACGTCTAGTTTAGATGTACCAGCGCATTTAAAAAATGCGACGAGTGAATTGACTCAAAAATTGGGTCATGGCGAGGGTTATCGTTATGCGCATGATGAAATAAATGCCTTTGCCGCAGGTGAAAATTATTTACCCGAAGCATTAGCTAGAGCAAGTGATATGAATCATCGATTATATCAACCTAGTGAACGCGGCTTAGAAAAACAATTAAAAGAAAAATTAGATTATCTGAATCAATTAAACAAAAACAGTAATGAGCAGCGCTATGACTAGTACTATTAGTAATTTCACCCTTTACCTTTTTGTTGCACTGGGAGGCGCATGTGGCGCAAGTTTACGCTTTTATATTTCTCAATTAGTGTTAAATTGGCTAGGAAAAGGGTTTCCTTTTGCCACATTGATGGTTAATATCACCGGCTCATTTGTTATGGGTTTATTATACCAACTAATAGAACACGAAATTTTAGATATTAATATCCATAGAACATTACTTGGTATTGGTTTTTTAGGTGCATTTACCACCTTTTCAACATTTTCATTAGACTCCTTGTTATTAATACAACAGGGAGACTTAACCAAAGCGGCTATTAATATTTTATTAAATGTGTCGCTTTGTATAGCAGCTGCAGCCTTGGGGTTGTATTTGGTCTCTGCTTTAACAAAATAATGTATACAAATAAGTTGATGTAAAAATGTCAACTTGAACTTAAATTAAATAAATACGTGAATAATTATGCTTGATGCAAAACAACTTAGAACAGATTTAGATAATATAGCCACACAATTAGCAAAACGTGGTTTTACCCTTGATACCGCAACAATTACTGCGTTAGAAGA
>DPHE01000098.1:37468-37608 GCA_003521815.1 Colwellia sp. | reverse complement strand
CTAATTTCATTTAATATTTTCTCAACATCAAGTATAGAAACCATTTCTTTATCAATTTCAGTCACAGCAGTTAAATAGCTAGATTTACCCGCGCCTTCTGGTGGAGGCATCATATCTTTCCAGCTCAGTGTGACAATACG
>DPHE01000098.1:1897-37262 GCA_003521815.1 Colwellia sp. | reverse complement strand
ATATTCAGCAATGATAATAAAAGAATCATCTGTTTGTGTTATAGCAGGACCACCAATTGCTTTACTTAAATCAATGACAGAAATAGTTTGCCCTCGAATATGCGCTATACCTTTAATATAGCCATCTTGATTGGGTAATGATGTTAGTCGAGGACATTGCAAAACTTCTCTAACTTTAAAAACATTTATGCCAAATCGCTGCCTGCCAACCAACTTAAAAAGTAATAATTCTAGTCTATTTNNATAATAAACGAATTTTCAGTTTGCTGAATTGCAGGGCCACCAATCGCTTTACTCATATCAATAACAGAGATGGTTTGCCCACGAATGTGTGCTATTCCTTTTACAAATTTATCCTGACTGGGTAACGAAGTTAATCGAGGGCATTGGAATACTTCCCTCACTTTAAACACATTTATACCAAAACGCTGCCTACCAGCTAACTTGAAAAGCAATAACTCTAGTCTGTTTTCACCAACCAGTTGTGTTCGTTGGTTAACTGAATCCAATATACCTGCCATAAAAACCTCATTTAAAATCAATGTCCCATTCATTATGCTAGTCTTGTTAGCAAACAAGAGGCACAATTCTTGATTATGTTTACTATAAGCCGAATTAAGTGACAATAAAATAATAAATAGAGTGTTTATAATTTTAGTAAGTACTTAATAAATTTAGAAATAAGTACATTGTGTCACAAAACTGACATAGCCACGATTATTGCTGACTTAATTTAAGCATAGTCGAGTATTTGAATTTACCTAAAGATAAACTATAAAAACTATGCAACGAATTAAACTTTATTCTATCACCTTATACTTAATTGTACTGTATTCCTTTACAAGCCATAGTACCACTTGGGATAAAGCTTATATTGAGACTTTTGCTAAAAAATATCTCGAAGAAAAACTCGTACCGCCAGTAGGAGGAAAAATATCAATTAGTATTGCTAAAATTGATCCAAGAATAAAGATAAAGCCTTGTCAACAACAACTAACAGCAAATATACCTGATAATACGACTAGTAGGAACGTAAATGTTAAAATATCTTGTGCTGATTTAACACCTTGGCAAATATATCTACCTGCTAGAGTTGAAAAAACTTTTGCCGTTGTCATTGCAACAAAAACTATTGAGAAAGGTGTAACGTTAACAAAAGACAATATTAGCGTTCAATATCTAGCTAGCAATAAAATTAGGGGAAAGAAATTAACTGATATTACAAGTCTATTGGGTGGCAAAACAGAAAAAAGAATAGGCAAAGGCCGAGCAATTAATTCAAGAAATGTATGCTTAGTTTGTAAAGGGGACTCAGTTACTATTACCGCAAAATCACCAAGTTTTCTCATTAAAACTCAAGGAATCGCGTTAAGTTCTGGCAGTTTAAATAAACAAATAAAAGTAAAAAACACGCGTTCTGGCAAGATAATAAGAGCTAAAGTAACTGCTATCAATCAAGTGATTATTCACTTATAATTTTATTAATATTTTACTTAAGTTTTCTGATTATTAGCCGATAATAGGTTAATGGGAAGTTTTAAAAATTAAATTTTGTCGTAGGGTAATATTATGACTATAAATATCAATAACTTAAACAAGCAAGCTCAAATTCAGCAAAATAAGCAGACACAAGTGAATCAGCAAACTGCTCAATCAGCTAGTACGCAAGTAAAACAGGTTAATCAAGATTCTGTTTCTCTTACACCACAAGCTAAGCAAATAAGTGAATTTCAAAAGAAAGCGAATGATGCGCCAATAGTGGATCAGAAGAAAGTAGATGAATTGAAAAAAGCAATTACTGCTGGAGAATATAAAGTAGATCCACAAAAGCTTGCCGCAAGCATTGCTAGTTTCGAATTTGATATTGTTTGATATAAGTGAAGTACTAGGTGATAATTATTTCACTTTGCAGTATTACCATTATCACTAAAAAGGCGCTTTCATGTCTGCTTCAGATCAATCAAAAGAATTATTTGCTCGACAATTTGCTCAGCTCCAAGAGCTTGAGCAAATAATTACAGATGAAAAGCTTATTTTGCAACAGCATCAACCAAATGCCTTGTTAGAAATTAGTAAGAAAAAAAATGCTCTCTTACTCTCAATCCAAACGTTAGATCAACAAATAAGTGTTAATCAATTATTTGCCCAAGACAAGGCCGCAGGCTTTCTTAAGCAAGAATTAGCAGAGATTGAAAGTTTATTAAAACGTTGCCAACAAAAAAACCAAGTGAACGGTCAAATTATTACCCAATCCCAATTGGCTGTTGAACGGATGAAAACAAGTTTACTAGAAAACCATAATAAAACGTCAATGACGTATGACAAAAAAGGTAAAAAAAGTGGCGGCTTGAGTAGCATAGGATTAAAAGCTTAGACCTTACACTATTACAGTAAGAATACTGCTTTATTTTTTCTACTAGGGTAGTGAGTAAAATTATGGCTGTTCAATACATATAACTATCTAAAAATATTTCACATCTTTAATTTCTTTACGATTTAAACTAGCTTGATAAATTTCATATACATCTTTGAAGTCTAATTGTAATTCTGTGGTATAAGTGTCACCTACAGGATAACTTTTAACCACTTTAGCACCACGAATTAGCCCCTGTACTGATGCCGCTAATTCTTGATTACTGATTAACATATCTGCCATAGTCGTCTTACTATTAACCTGTTGTCCATACACTTGTTCAGCTAGCTCTACATAAGCGGCAATTTTCGACGCTTTAATGGCCATTAACATCCGCTGAGTTTTATGCTCTGACTTTTGCAAACTTATAGGTGCATAACCAATTCCACGAATAATAGGATACACTTCTGGTTTTACCACTTGCCACTGAACATGTTTATCTAAAACACTTGAGCAAGAAGAAACAGCCAGTAAACTAGCCACAGTAATTAATATTTTTATCAATGTATTATTCATATGTAGACCTAATATTTAAATACTCGAAGAAGTTACTTTTGAATTTCAACTGCACGTTGGTTTTCAATCAATGCTGCATTACTACGAATAATCATGCCATCTTTCACTTTAACATTTTCACTGTGGCTTTTTTCTTCGCCTAACGCCCATAAAGGAATAAAAGACTGTGCAGTAGCAACAACAACTCGTGATTGAATGCCAATCATACGAGCATTAATTAAAATACCATCTTCTTGCTCCATCATTGTACCCGCGACAACATAGTCAATAATCTGACGTTCAGGTAGCTCTTTCCAGTCTCGACTGAAAATATAATCACCCTCTTTAGTCACACGAATATGGCCTGTAGTTTTAAAGTCAATGACAACTAAACCATGGCGTTGTAGTTCATGAACAAAGTTTTCAGCTATTTGATTTCCCAGCCAATTTGTAGATTCAAGATCTTTTAAATTAACAAAAGAAGCAACAGCTACAGGTGTTTTAGCATTAACAAAAGCACTACTTTCTAACATTTGATATGCTAAACCTTTCACTACATCATTAATGGCATGCTTAGGCAGATTAAAACTATCTATTTCACCCTTATCAACTTGCATTGATTTATAAAAGTTATCTTCTTGCTCTAAACTACTACAAGAAAAAAGTGTCGGAATAATTAATGGTATAAGCCACTGTTTCATGGTGTTCCCCCTGTAAAATCAGCGTATGTGTTACATAAGCTATATGCCAATACACTGGCAACTTTGTTTCTTAGATTATCTATTGCCAATAAATAATGCACATTTCAAGCCAAGTACTTTTAACTAACAACTTATAAAGTATAAAAATAAGCGAGCAGGCACACTTCATGCATATTCAAAAAAGAGCGGGAATATCTTTGATATTATACCCAGTAGCTTATATGTTTGTTATGAGAGAGTTTATGCGCAATATAACCCAAGCACTTACCCTAATAATTGGTTTAATTATAAGTACCTTTACTTGTAAAGCACAGTGGTATGAAGCTGAGGGGCACGCTCGTATAGACCGCGACTCAGTTGAAATGGCCCGCACTAAAGCTATGGAAAATGCGTTAAAAAAAGCGCTGCTCGTCGCCGGTGCAAGTGTGTCAAGTATTCAACAAGTAGTTAATGGCTTATTAACGCAAGATCAAATAAGTATTCGCGCAAGCGGAAGTGTTAATTCTATCGAGCTTATCGACGAAGTACACAGTAGTAATATGATAAGCGTAACCATACGCGCAGATATTTTCCCACAAGAAAAGAAATGTTTCGCTTTAGACTTTAAGAAATCAATACTGCTAACTAAAAGTCATTTAAAGCATAGAGAACAAGCAAGCGTAGGGAATATATACCAATTAGATTCAGCTGTAATTAGCCGACTAAATAAGAAGATACGCTCCCATGCTAATTATAGTGTAAGTAAAGTGTTGCTTAAAAGTGCAACCAAATTCTCACGCTTAAACGCAAGTTTTAATGAAGAAAAAATTAAACAATTAACGATGTCACTAGCAGATACTACTGATAGCCAATATATAGTTTTTAGTGAAATTAACGATATTTCTTTTGAACAACAAAGAAGCAATAGTTGGAAGATATGGGAACAAGGAACCTACCCCAGAAATTTTGATTTTACGCTGTATTTATATAGCGGTATGAATGGCGAGTTAGTTTGGCAAAAAAGCTATCAAAACACAGATATTTGGGATTTCAACAAACGAGCAAATATTGATGTTAACGGAACACTCTTTTGGCAAAGTAAATACGGTAACATGATTAGTGTACTCCTTGATAATATGGCAAATGACATTGATGAAAACATAATGTGTGAGCCAAGCGAAGGAAAAATATTGCAAGTAAAAGGAAACCAAATCATGATCAACTTAGGTCGAGATCATGGCGTAAAAATTGGTGATGAATTTTCACTCCTACATAGTAGTAACTTCACTAATTCAAAGGGGAAAACCTACGCTGGATATAACGTCAGTCCATTTAAAGTGAAAGTAACTAAAGTAACAAAGCAAAGTGCTACCGCAATTACCTTAGACAATGGGCTATTAGGTAATATTCAAATAAATGACTTAGCGGTACGTTATTAGAGCCTATTGATCTTTAAAGAATAAAACTTAACTTTATCGATGTAAAACAATATAATACCTAAATAATTATTAAGTATTTAAATATTTGGTAATTATGCCCTTGTAGCTCAGCTGGATAGAGCAAGCGCCTCCTAAGCGCTAGGTCGGAAGTTCGAATCTTCTCAAGGGCGCCACTTCCCTCAGCAGGGCTATATAGGCTTGTAATCTAACTAAAACCAATGTTCACAGAGAATCAGTTCATAGTCAATAAGAGCTAAACCTTATACAGTTATATCTACCATTAAACTACACAGCCTAAACAGCTTGTATTTAGCCAACCCAGCCAATAAAAAAATCATGTATGATTGCTTTCTAAGTAGCCTCTAGTTAGCCCTGAGTAGCCCCTAGGAAGCTTAATAACACATGCGTACACATACTGTAACCCTTAACTAAATAGCTGTTCAGAATGCTTTACAGGTATGGGGGTGGTAATGATTAACTTTGTATTAGTAGGCGCTGCATAGACTTACTAGAAGATTGAATAGGCTTTATAGATGAAATATATCTCACAAGTAAACGCATGAGACAAAGCAAAAAAGTCAGCCTAGTAAGTTTCATCAATAAACAGTAATATAACTAACATCAATAATTAAAAAAACAATATAAAAAAGAAAAGGTAAATAAAATATGAGAATTAATAAATTACTCATCACTGCCGTAGCAGCAACCTTATTAATAACAGGCTGTAAATCAACAGGCGAAAAAGTACAAGAGCAGCTTAGTACCAACGTTATAAATATAAACGACCGTATGCTGAAAATGTCTCGCGCAGTTGTTTTACAAACTGAACCTGTCAAAGTCTCAGCTGAGCAAATGATGAAAGCTAATAGCAGGCATGGCGGCGAGGCATTAATTGCTGCTAGTGCCTTAACCTATACTGGTAGCGATAGCCGAGGAAGTCATAACGCAGCTGGCGCAATGGCACTAATAGGAATTGGCAAAATGATTTATGATGCAACAAAAGCAGAGGAGTTATTTGACGCGACTAAATATACTGTTGAAACGCAAAAAGGCGAATTAATGGAGGTATTCCAAATAGACGGTTACCCTAGCGAAATAAAAGGTCAGCCATTTGTGATGATCCCACCGTTTGCCCAAGGCTCAGCCGTATTTGTTAAAAGTTATTCATCAGGAAAAGTCCGCATCTCATTAGATACAACTCAAGGTATTATGCTTAACCGAACGCGTATTACTCAATATTCTGATTGTGATGAAGTGTGTGAAGATAAAAAATTCGCCCGCGAACAAGCTAAACGCCGTATCGCAGCAGGTACAACTCAAGCTGAGCGTGTAGCGACTGAAGGCACCAAAACAACAGTGGTTATTGAAAATAACTAACAACCACACAAGCTTATTGTCAACAGATTTATGTGTCTGTCACAATTTTTTTTAATCTTGGCGAATAAGTTATTAACTTGGATGTTACTGATACTCATCAGTAACATCCAAATTATAACAATCATTTAATATCTACCCCTAAGCCCATCAAATTATGGTGTATTAATGTCAACCTATATCAATCAAAGCAGGGTCAGACATGTCGATTCCTTGCCAAGGACTCCGTACCGAAGGCTATCGTAGCAATCAGGCTTTAGTCTCAACCTTGCCTCTGAACGATCATGAATGGGTACCATTGAAGGCTGGATAAATCGCTTGTTTCCAAGATGTTCAACGCATCAAGTAACATTGTCCCCCTATTGCATATTCTCATGCATCACGATCACCTAATACCATTAATCACGAGTCTAACGTGTCCGCATTTTTTCTTGACATTCGACGGTTAAACTAGGTATTGGACGTCATAATCCATGCATTTCATTTTAGAAGTATTAACAAGACAGACCACTATATCCAGGTAACATTTAGGCAAAAAAAACGCGCTTACTTGTTGCCAAGAAGCGCGTAAAAAACAAATAAAGGGAATAACATAACTATTAAGTAAGAGTCTGATTTAGTAAATAGGTTCAATTAAATTATTCTTTTTAATGATAACATTCCTCTCTACCTTTTATTTACCCACCAAAATAAACCGACAACCCCTAAAAGCAGCCTTAGACCAACAAAAAAAGATAACCACCACCCATAAAACAACATATTTACCCCTTATTTAAATTAAAAAACCCTATTTAACAACAAGGAAACTAAAGTAACAATTATTCTTATAGCCCAGACTAATCGACTCTAATGGTGAACACGCCACCGTTAAATATGACATTCAAAGTTAATTATTTAATAAATTATATTAAGATAAAAATCCATGTATTAGATAGTGATGAACAATAGACGAATATTGTAGTTCATGGTTAAAGAGCAAGGATTGAACCATGGGATAATTTTAAAAGGGTAACTCATTTTAGGCTAAAGGTCGCCCAAAGGCATTTGAGGGTAAATTAACTATGACAAGAGAATATCTACTTTCTATTATTCAAAATTATCTTTATTACCATAACGGTCAACTCTGCAAAGAAAAAGTCGCCTACTGTATCTAGAGTAGGCGACTTGAAATTCCAGTGATAAATAATCGTGAAATTATTAGTTTTATTGTACTGTTTTTACTTCCATGTCATCAGCTATTGAGGTGCTACTCAATATCGCTGAAACAGCCATTATTACTACTGCAAAAATAACCGTCGTCAGCTTTAATCCTCTAGAGGATGACTTACGCATTGTATTTACCTAATTATTATTTTTATTATTCCGTTGCATTTTATAGTCTATTATCCATTTTGTAATTTTTATCCATAAACATAACAATGAAGCTATAATCGATAGATACGCAACCCGCATAAAAAATAAACCATTTAGATTATTAATTCAAGTAAATAGTTTATTTGTCGTGCGTTTTATCAAAAACATGCTATAGATTCGCCTGTTGCTGTTCATCTAATTAATGCTAAAACACCCGTTCCCAAATTAACAACGCGTTTAAAATATTATTTTTATCAACGATTTAATGATCATAATTAGTAAAAAATAATGAGGTAGTGTTAATTTTCTAACTTACCGCTAACAATATAGAAGCGTCGACCTCTTATTTTCATCATAACATTCACCTTGTCGGGTTATCCTCACCGCTACATATAAAAAAATATAAAAAAATATAAAAAATAATGCGAATTAATTTGCGCTATACCCTGTGGTAGTAGAAAATACGCGGAATTAAATGTTAAAAAACATTACCACTAAAAAAGATTTGGAGCCTATATGTCGTCTCGTCAAGAACTAGCGAACGCAATTCGTGTTTTAAGCATGGATGCAGTACAAAAAGCAAAATCAGGACACCCAGGTGCCCCGATGGGGATGGCGGACATCGCTGAGGTTTTATGGCGTGATTTTTTAAAACATAATCCAAGTGATCCTAACTGGGCTGATCGTGACCGGTTTATACTTTCTAATGGTCATGGTTCAATGCTAATTTATTCTCTATTGCATTTATCAGGTTATGACTTATCTATCGACGACTTAAAAAACTTTCGTCAATTACACTCTAAAACACCAGGCCATCCAGAATATGGTTATACGCCAGGTGTTGAAACAACCACTGGCCCACTGGGTGCGGGTATTTCAAACGCGGTAGGTATGGCAATTGCTGAAAAAACGTTGGCAGCGCAATTCAACCGCGAACACCATGATATTGTTGATCACTTTACCTATTGTTTCTTAGGTGATGGTTGTTTAATGGAAGGTATCTCTCATGAAGCCTGTTCATTAGCTGGTACATTAGGTTTAGGAAAACTCATCACTTTCTGGGATGACAATGGCATCTCTATTGATGGTCATGTTGAAGGCTGGTTTACTGATAACACCCCACAACGTTTTGAAGCATACGGTTGGCATGTAATTAGTGTTGATGGTCATGACTCTGCCGCTATTGCTGCTGCTATCGTGGAAGCAAAATCAGTAACCAATAAGCCAAGCATGATTTGCTGTAAAACAATTATTGGGTTTGGCTCTCCTAATAAATCAGGTACGCATGACTGTCATGGTGCACCATTAGGTGATGATGAGATTTATGCTACTCGTGAGTTTTTAAACTGGCCTCATGCCCCATTTGAAGTACCTGAAGATGTTTATGCCCAATGGGATCAAAAAGAAAAAGGTGCTGCTGGCCAAGTAAGCTGGAATGAAAAATTTTCTGCTTACCAAAGCGCTTACCCTGAACTTTCAGCTGAATTTCAACGTCGTGTGGTTAATGGTGAATTACCACAAGATTTTGAAGATAAAGCCAATGCATTTATCCAAGAGTGCCATGAAAGCAGTGCAAATATTGCCTCACGTAAAGCATCACAAAATACCATTGAAGCCTTCGGTAAAGTATTACCTGAAATGCTAGGTGGCTCTGCCGATTTAGCCGGTTCAAACTTAACACTTTGGTCAGGTTCAAAAGGTATTGAAACCGATGCTGCTGGTAACTATATATTCTACGGTGTGCGTGAATTTGGCATGAGCGGTATTATGAATGGTATTTCGCTGCATGGTGGTTTCATTAACTACGGCGCAACGTTCATGATGTTTATGGAATATGCCCGCAATGCCGTGCGTATGTCAGCATTGATGGGTATTCAAAATATTTTTGTTTATACTCATGACTCTATTGGTCAAGGTGAAGATGGTCCTACTCATCAACCTATTGAGCAATTAACCAACTTAAGAACAACACCAAATTTAACAACATGGCGCCCTTGTGACGCAACAGAATCAGCCGTTGCTTGGAAAGCAGCCGTGCAAAGTCAAAAAGCACCTTCTGCATTGATTTTCTCTCGTCAAGGGCTTCCTGCAATGGCGCGTAACCAAACGCAAGTAAGTGATATTGCTAAAGGTGGTTACATTTTACAAGATTGCGATGGCACACCTGATGTTATTTTAATTGCGACGGGTTCTGAAGTTGGTTTGGCGGTTGATTCAGCCAAAGCACTTACTGAACAAGGTAAAAATGTACGTGTGGTTTCAATGCCATCTACTAATGTATTTGATGCTCAAAGCAGTGAGTACAAAGCATCAGTATTACCTGCAGATGTCATCAAGCGTGTTGCTATTGAAGCTGCCCACGTTGATTTTTGGGCTAAGTATGTTGGCTTAAATGGTGCTGTTGTTGGTATGACTACCTTTGGTGAATCTGCGCCGGGTAACGTATTACTTGAGCACTTTGGTTTTACTGTGGACAATGTCGTTAACACGGTTAACCAGTTGTAAGTTTACAATGATAATCGGCAAGAAGGTAAACCACTTGCCGATTATCACCTACACGAAATAAAACTATGATAAACATTGCCATTAACGGCTTTGGCCGTATTGGTCGTAGCATTGTTAGAGCCCTTTATGAAAGCGGCCAAACAGAAAAATTCAATATCGTTGCTATTAACGATTTAGCGCCAGCAACAGGCATTGTACATCTATTAAAATATGATACCACCCATGGTCGATTTACTTTTAAAGTTGAACAAAAAGGTGAACACTTATCTATATTCACGGATCACTCTGCACAGCATCAAAATGATATTGCTTTATATCACTTCGACCAGTTAGAACAATTACCGTGGAAAGAACACCACGTTGATATAGTCCTTGATTGTACTGGAAAGTTTGGCAGCAAAGCCGATGGTTTGGCACATATAAAACAGGGTGCTAAAAAAGTATTGTTTTCACACCCTTGCACACACGATATTGATGCCACTATTATTTATGGTATTAATCATCAACAACTCAACAGTGATGACCGTGTGGTTTCTAATGGCTCATGTACTACTAATTGTATTGTGCCCGTAATTAAAGTATTAGATGATGCTTTTGGCATTGAAAGTGGCACAATAACCACCATTCATTCGTCAATGCATGATCAGCAAGTTATTGATGCTTACCACCCCGATTTACGCCGTGCACGTGCCGCAAGTCATTCCATCATTCCAGTGGATACTAAATTAGCATTAGGCATAGAAAGAATTCTCCCCAAATTTAAAGGTCGATTTGAAGCCATAGCGGTACGTGTTCCTACCCTCAATGTTACTGCGATGGATTTAAGTGTTACGGTTGAAAAAAATGTCACCATTAATGAAATAAACCAAGTAATCAAGCGTGCTCAAGCAACATCGTTAGCTGATAAAGGTTTACAGGGCATATTAGCTTACACTGAAGAGCCCCTCGTTTCTGTGGATTTTAATCATGATCCACACTCTTGTATTGTTGATGGTAATCAAACACGTGTCAGCCATAAACGGTTAATAAAAATGCTAGTATGGTGTGATAACGAGTGGGGGTTTGCTAACAGAATGTTAGATACCGCTGCGCAGATGTCGCAATAAAATCAAAACAGCTTATTTTATTTTTCCATTACTATCGTATACAAGGCACTTTCACTCACCATAAAATTCTCCCTTAAATTTTACTTGATAACATTATACCTGTCATCATTTACTACCTCTCTACCAATCGTTATAAAAGATAAGACAGCCCTATGTTTAACAGTATTTGCTTGAAGTGAATACTTATATTTTTTCATCGTTTCCGCGTAATCTAGGCACCATAATACAAATAAAAGTAATGCGGCTATAAGTAGTGATTTATCAAACCGTTTTGTATTTCTGGACCTCGCACATTCAAGTCCAATACCTAATTTATTACTTTTGGTATCCCTAAAGTTTTCTTCTATTTGCATACGTTGACTATAGAGATTAACAACAAGGTTAGCTTTATTCATAAACCTTTGAGGAAGTTTAAATACAAGTAACCAGGGTTCTCTAGCATCTTATTGATGAATTTTGTCATTGGTTCTTGTGATATCCTCCTCGCTTTTTATGTGTCAAAATAGCCAACCCAGATACTCCAGTTGTTTCAATAGCAGGTGATAGTGGATTCATGTTCGGCGAACAGGAACTAGCCACAGCAGCACAATATAAAATAGGTCTTATCACCCTCATATTTAATAATAACGCCTATGGCAACGTCAGGCGCGATCAGATCAACCTCTTTAAAGGACGAACATTCGGCTCAAAGCTGAAAAATCTAGATTTCGTCAAACTAGCAGAAAGCTTTGGCGCCAAAGCCTATCGTGCAAACTCTCCGGCGGAGCTCAAAGCCTATTTGGAACAAGCCTTAATTGATGCTGAAGAAGGTCCTGTCGTTATTGAGATACCTTGTGAGCAAGGCAGTGAAGCATCACCTTTTGAATTTCTATTACCAACAAACTACGGGCGATGATCGATAAACATAGTTATACCTAAATACAAGGTGAACTACGAGTGCTGAGCTGGTAACAAATTTTTGTTACCGCAACAATATCGATTAAATAATTTGCACTTAGTTAAGTACCAATACGCCAATGTGACAATAAAATAATTTAGGGATAAAAATTACAGTTTTATATGCTGCTTAAATATTGGCAGGTATTCATCTTTGCGGTGACTAACTAACATCATCGTACTGTGTTTTTGCTCAGATAAGTGTTCTAAGAAGTTAAGTACTCTATGTCGATTAAGTTCATCTAAGCCCTGAGTAGGCTCATCTAAAATCAATAAATAAGGAGATTTAACTAAGGCTCTAGCGATTAAGGCTAATCGTTGTTCTCCATAACTTAAACTTCTAAAAGAGCTATGTTGATGAGCTAACAAGCCTATTTTCTCTAACCACTGCCGAGCAACTTCTATTTTATGCTGCTCTGGTTGTTGATAAAGACCAATTGAGTCATAAAAACCAGAAAGCACTACCGTTAATAAATCACCGTTTACTCGATATTGTCGGTGTAATTCCGCACTAACAATACCCATGTCTTTCTTGAGTTCCCAAATACTTTCACCTGAGCCTCTTTTAAAACCTAAAACATGAATATCATTGCTATAACATTGGGTGCAATCTCCTGTTATTAACTGCATTAAAGTAGACTTACCACTACCGTTAGGACCAGTTATCAACGTATGTTGTAAGGGTTTAATATAAACATCTAAATCCTCAAAAACGCTAACTCCCTTGTATTGCACTTTACCCTTAACCAGTTTCACTAAATAGTCATGTTTATAGTCACACAGTTCTTGCATGTTCGTGGGCCAAGGAACGTTGTCAGATATTGGCGTTAACAACGCATCAAGCTGCCGCTTGGTTTCATCACTTTCAAGTTTACCAACAACATCAAATTGTCCGCGTTCAATAAAGGCAATATTGTTACACCATTGGGGAATATCTTGTCGATTATTTAACATCAGTAAAACAGTAATACCTGTTTTCGACAACCGCTCTAGCGCTGTTGACAATGCGATACAAGAGGCTTCATCTAAACTGTCAAAAGGGTTGTCGCATACTAATAGCTCAACTCCGTTAAATATGGCCTGTAAAATTAAAAGTTTTCTCCCCTCACCTGTACTTAACTGACGATAACCACTATCTAAACGGTGGCTCAAGCCAAACTCACTGATCAGGGCATCATTAAGTTTATCTGCGGGTAAAAAGTCTTTTGCTTTAGTACCAATATCATTAGCATCGATAAAATCAGAAGCATCCAATTTTAGCTCTTGTTCATACACTTCTTGTTGGCTTTCAAAAGAAACCATACCGACTTTATCTACATGAGGTATTGTAAAATCGTCTACTGCTTCTGGCTGTAGAGTGCCAGTAAAAAGTTGATCAAGGTATTGTTTTCCCGAGCTATTGCGTCCCAAAACACACCAACTTTCGTTTTCAAGTACTTGCCAGTTTTTAATCGCTAACTCAGGGTGTTTGAAATTTGTAATCTTTATCATAAAATTGTTAGGCTCAACTCTAGGTTTAATAAATGGTTAAATTAGTCACATTAATGATATGAGGTAGATTATGTTACCCCTGCTTTATATGTGCTATCAACTGATTTATTTTATATGGTCAATATTTTATATACAGATAAACAACATATCCATTAATCAACAACGGGGGTGATAATTGGGTAATAGCACACCTTTAAAATATATTCGTCAACATTACATCTTCTTGAATCGCCTATAAAACAGATCTTTATAGAAAATGTAAGCTAACTTGCGTAATACTCATAATTTTAACAAAAAAAACCCCGACTCTTTCGAATCAGGGCTTTGTTTATATGTGGTACCAGCGGTCGGACTCGAACCGACACGTCTTGCGACAGGGGATTTTGAATCCCCCATGTATACCAATTTCATCACGCTGGCATTTCTTTTCTATTACGTCATGCGAAACTTACGTTAATTTGCATGCTCACTACCTTTCGATACGAGTTCTCACTAAAAAGAAGTCCAGGCATTATACGAGAAAAACCTTAGTTCACAAGTGTTTTTATCGTATGCTTGATTATGTGTTGCTTATTTAAACAAAGTAATAAGTTAACTATGCTAACTCACTTAATCAGTTGTTTAATTATTTATAATTTGATTGAAATTAACGAAAAACTAAATTATTTACTTTGTTATGCGTTTACTTTTGTTAGACTAGCAAAAATTTGACTGTATTTTAACTTATATAAGAGAACTTTATGAACGATAGTCAACTAGAGCATTTTCCACGAGCAGGCTTTCGCCGCCGATTTGGCTCATGGGTATACGATGTTCTCATTGCTTTTGCTGTTTATATGGTGGCAGGAGCGGTATCATTTTTATTAATATATCTAGGTTATTATATTGGCTTGTATGACATGCAAGGCTATGAACATTTTTCAGATACTATTTCACATACCTATTGGTTAAAGTGGCCAAATGAATTTTGGAAGCTGGCTTGGGTAAGTTTTTTCTTTATTTTTTTCTGGGCGAAAAGTGGTCAAACGTTAGGAATGAAAGCGTGGCGTTTACGTCTACAAAACCAAGATGGTTCACGCATCAGTAAAACAACAGGGTTAAAACGTTTACTACCTACCTTGCTTGGTTTAGGTAATTTAACCGTTATTTTTGATCGGAAAAATAAACTCAGCTTACAAGACAGGTTCACCGATACCGAAGTTGTAGTACTGACACTAGACGCTAATAAAGGTAGACTGTAAACGTGAGGAGTTAACTATGTCGCTTTTTTACGGATAAAATACCACGCGACACTCACAAACAAGAGGCTAGGTGTGATAGCACCGATAAGTGGAGGGAATTGATACACCAAACTTAAAGAACCAAGTACTTCGTTACAAACAAAGAATAAAATCCCAGTCACCACGCCCATCATAATTCTCGCGCCCATTGACACGGAGCGTAATGGACCAAAAATAAAAGATAGCGCAACTAACAACATTACAGCAACTGTCATGGGTTGCATTATTTTACGCCAGAAGGCCAGCTGATAGCGGCTAGGGTCTTGATCATTGGCTTCAAGATAATCTAAGTAGTCAATTAAGCCACTCACCGATAGTGATTCAGGTGTAACCGTAACGACGCCTAGTTTTTTTGGCGTTAATGAAGACTTCCAACGCTGATGTTCTACATAGGTGGTCGTGATTTTTTGTTCACTCAACTGAGTATTAACTATCGAAGACAATAACCAAGCATTATCTTGATATATAGCACTTTCCGCATTAAGCCAACTTTCTAATTTTAATTGCTCATTAAAACGATAAATTTGAACTTTTTTCAGCTGGCCTTTCCCTAATACTTCGCCAATATTAACAAAGTAATCACCATCTTTGGCCCAAACTCCATTTTTAGACGATATTAAACTACCACCTGATATAGCCTGAGCACGAATTTCCCTTGCCGTTTTTTCACCTTTTGGCGCAAGCCATTCGCCTACGGCCATGCTCACAAAGATTAACAAAATAGCCGTTTTCATCACGGATTTAATAATATCTAACCGCGATAAACCCGCCGCTTGCATCACGACTAACTCACTGTTACTTGCTAGCATGCCAATACCAATGAGCCCGCCAATGAGAGCCGACATAGGAAAAAACACCTCTATATCTCTTGGCACAGAATACAGTACATAAAGTGCGGCATGAGATAAATCATAACTCCCTCGCCCAACAGCACGCATTTGCTCAACAAATTTAATAATGCCACTAACACTTACAAACACCGCTAGTGTTACAAAAGTAGTTGATGCAATAATACGCCCAATATAGGCATCTAAAATTCGCATTATGCTTGACCTCTACTTTGGTTTTGCTTACCTTGTTTGCTGGCATCATTTCGTTTAAAACGTGGTAATATAGCTTTGAACTTTTTACCGCTACGCCGTTCTTTCATGAGTAAAAGTATCCCTAAAAATAAGACGCTGATATGTATAGGCCAAAGCCCTATACTCACAGGTAAAGCTTGTCGCTCAATGCCAGAACGCATTGATGTTAACAATAAAAAATACCCTAAAAATAACATTAAGGCAGGTAGCATTTTAGCAAACTTACCTTGTCTAGGGTTGACTACACTTAACGGCACCGCAATAAAAACTAAGATAAGACAAGCTAAAGGAAAAGCAATGCGCCATTGGAAGGTAGCACCATATTCGGCCACTAATTTATCTTCGGTTGGGGAGAATAAGTCTTTGGTTGGTAATGCGCTTAATTTTCGATGCTTTTGTTCTACTTCTTGATCTTGAATTTGAATATAATACTTATCAAAACCAAGCGATTGAAAGTTACCGTTGATGGCATCGCTGTGATAACGTGTACCATCAGATAACACTAATCGTTGAGATCCTGATTCTTCTTCAATAACTTGGCCTTGCTTGGCATAAACTAAGCTTGAATTAATGATACTTTCTTCCCGGTGATTATCATCAGGCAATTGAGCAACAAAAACCTTATTAAAGCTATTATCATCACGGTTTTTATCATGGATAAAGATGACTGCTTTTTTATTACCTGTTTTTTGAAAGCGCCCTGCAACTAATGAACTTAGGCCTGAATCAGCGGCTAATTGATCTTTTACTTGATATTGATACTCAGATGCCATTGGGGCTAAATACAACGTAAAAATTCCAGTAAAGATAGCGGTAACAAACGCTAACACTAACGTCACTCGCACAACATACCACTCACTCACTCCGCACGCATGTAATACGGTCATTTCATTATCGGCATATATTCGCCCATAAGCTAACAAAACCCCTAAAAACAAGCTTAGTGGTAACATCATTCCCGCTAAATCTGGAATTTTTAGCGCAATAAAAATCATCACCATTTGTCCTGGAATACTTCCTTCAGAAGCATCTTCAAGTACTCGAACAAACTTCTGACTGATAAAGATAGTCATTAACACAAAAAATACTGCAAGCTGTGTTTTAGCTACTTCTTTTAATAAATAACGAAAGATGATCACAAAAAGATCCTATAAAAACTGTGTTTTTTTCTGACATTACAGCAAATATTCAGTAGACTTGCCGTTTTAGTATGTAAGCTATATAGTCAGTAAATAAACTATTTTGATTAAAGCAGCTATAATTATAGCCCCTAGCGATATCAATTGAATAGGAAAGAGTGCTATTTTTTACTGACTTTAGCAAGTTATAGTCAATGAATAGCTAAGAAAGAACTAAATTATTATGCAAAAGGAGAACTCATGGAGTTCAGTATAAAAAGCGGTAGCCCTGAAAAACAACGTAGTGCCTGTATTGTTGTTGGTGTGTTTGAACCACGTCGCCTTAGTGCAACAGCAGAGCAGCTTGATGAAATTAGTGAAGGCTATATCAGTAACCTTTTGCGTAAAGGTGATTTAGAAGGTAAATCAGGACAGATGTTGTTATTACATCATGTACCTAACATTCTCAGTGAGCGTGTTTTATTAGTGGGTTGTGGTAAAGAGCGTGAATTAGATGAGCGCCAATATCGTCAAATAATCAATAAAACCATTAATACACTCAATGAAACTGGCTCAATGGAAGCCGTATGTTTTTTATCTGAATTGCATGTGAAGGGCCGTGATACTTATTGGAAGGTTCGCCAAGCAGTAGAAGCAACTCAAGATGGTTTGTATAGCTTTAATAGTTTAAAAACTCATAAAGAAGAACCACGTAGACCGTTGCGTAAGATTGTTTTTAATGTACCAACACGCCGTGAATTACCTATTGGTGAACGTGCAATTAACCATGCATTAGCTATTTCTGAAGGTATTACTACCTGTAAAAATGTTGCTAACATGCCACCAAACATTTGTAATCCTGCTTACCTAGCTGAACAAGCAAAAATTCTTGATAATGACTATGCAAATGTTACAACCACCATAGTGGGTGAGCAAGAAATGGAAGCCTTAGGTATGGGCTCTTATTTAGCCGTTGGTCGTGGTTCTGTTAACGAATCCTTAATGAGTATTATTACTTATAGTGGTATTGATGATGGATCTAAACCACTTGTTTTAGTGGGTAAAGGTCTTACTTTTGACAGTGGTGGTATTTCATTAAAACCCGGCGCGGGCATGGATGAAATGAAGTACGATATGGGCGGCGCTGCTGGCGTTTTAGGTGCTATGCACGCTTTAGCTGAACTAAACTTACCGATTAAAGTGATTGGTATTTTAGCTGGCTGTGAAAATATGCCAAGCAGCAATGCTTATCGCCCTGGTGACATTTTAACAACGATGTCAGGACAAACAGTTGAAGTGTTAAACACCGATGCTGAAGGTCGCTTAGTATTATGTGACGCGTTGACGTATGTTGAACGTTTCGATCCAGAAGCGGTTATTGATGTTGCTACATTAACAGGTGCTTGTGTCGTTGCATTAGGTAAACATGCTACCGGTTTATTAAGCTCACATAATCCACTGGCCCATGAATTACTAAATGCTTCAGAGCAAAGTGGTGACAGAGCTTGGCGTTTACCGTTATGGGATGATTACCAAGAACAAATTGAAAGCCCGTTTGCTGATATGTCAAATGTTGGTGGTAAAGGTGCAGGTACTATTACTGCCGCTTGTTTCTTGGCACGTTTCACTAAAAAATATAATTGGGCACATTTAGATATTGCCGGTACTGCTTGGCGCAGTGGTGGTAAAGATAAAGGCTCAACAGGTCGTCCTGTTAGTATGTTAACGCAATACTTGCTTAACAAGGCAGGCCAAGAACAAGGCGAATAGCTCTACTTTAGCGCTTTAAACTTCAAGAGAATGATAAGAGATAAATGGCAATGCAAACACAGGTGATGTTTTATTTACTTCCTGATAAAGATAAAGCCGATATTGATGCTGATCGTGTTAATGCTAGTTCAGCGTTTTATCATGCCTGTTTGCAAGCAAGTTATTTTTACCGCCAAAATCAACGGGTATTTATTTATACCCAAGATCAAAAAAGTGCGGAACAAGTAGATGAAATGTTATGGGCATTTGACAGTGATAGTTTTGTGCCACATAACTTATCTGGCGAAGGCCCTAAACAAGGTGCCGCGGTAGAGATTAGTCACCAATCTCCACAAGGTCGTCGCCCTGTTTTAATCAACTTAACTAGTACTGTTCCTGATTTTGCTAATCAATTTCAATTGATTGTTGATTTTGTACCAAGTGATGAAACGTTGAAACAACTCGCCAGAGAACGGTTTAAAATTTGTCGCCAACGTGGCTTTCAAGTTGATAATCAAGCAGTAGCTGAAACACAATAATGTCGGTCGTACTTTTACGAAATAAAGTAGTACAACATTAAGTTGTTAACAGAATATTTTATTCGAGAAGCCGACCTACAATTTACAACTTTTATTTTGAGAACATGATGGAAAAAACATTCAACCCAACCGACATTGAACAATCTTTATATACTAGCTGGGAAGAGCAAGGTTACTTTAGCCCTACAGGTGAAGGCGACAGTTATAGCATTGCTATCCCACCACCCAATGTCACTGGTTCATTGCACATGGGACATGCTTTTCAACAAACCATCATGGACACTTTGATCCGCTACCAACGTATGCAAGGTAAAAACACCTTATGGCAAACAGGTTGCGATCACGCTGGTATTGCCACACAAATGGTAGTTGAGCGTAAAATAGCCGCAGAAGAAGATAAAACTCGTCACGATTACGGGCGTGAAGGCTTTATCGATAAGATTTGGCAATGGAAAGAAGAATCAGGCGGTACTATAGGTAAGCAAATGCGCCGCTTAGGCAACTCTATTGATTGGAGCCGTGAGCGTTTCACTATGGATGAAGGCATGTCTGAAGCTGTACAAGAAGTTTTTGTTCGCTTGTTTGAAGATGACTTAATTTATCGTGGTAAACGGTTAGTTAACTGGGATCCTAAATTCCATACGGCTATTTCTGATTTAGAAGTCGAAAATAAAGACAAAAAAGGCCACATGTGGCACTTACGTTACCCTTTAGCAGACGGTGTAAAAACAGCCGAAGGCCTTGATTATCTTGTTGTTGCTACCACTCGCCCAGAAACAGTATTAGGCGATACCGGCGTTGCGGTTAACCCTGAAGATCCACGTTATAAAGATTTAATTGGCAAGAACATATTATTACCTTTAGTTAATCGTTTAATTCCTATTGTTGGTGATGATCATGCCGACATGGAAAAAGGCACTGGTTGTGTAAAAATAACGCCTGCTCATGATTTTAATGATAATGAAGTGGGTAAACGCCACGCTCTACCACAAATTAATATTTTAGATAAAGATGCGGCAATTTTAGCAAGTGCTGAAGTTTATGATACCAAAGGCGAAATTTGTGATGCCTATAGTACAGAATTACCAAGTGAATTCGCAGGTATGGATCGTTTCGTTGCCCGCAAAGCGATTGTTGCTAAATTTGATGAACTAGGTTTATTAGCTGAAGTTAAAGATCATGATTTAGTTGCTCCTTATGGCGATAGGTCAGGTGTGATTATTGAACCAATGCTAACAGATCAATGGTATGTGCGCGTTGAAAAGCTTGCAGGTCCAGCAGTTGAAGCTGTTAAAGATGGTCAAATTGAATTTGTACCAAAACAGTATGAAAATTTATATTTCTCTTGGATGAATGACATTCAAGATTGGTGTATCTCTCGCCAATTATGGTGGGGACATCGTATTCCAGCTTGGTATGACGAAAGTGGCAAAGTTTATGTTGGTCGAACAGAAGAAGAAGTAAGGGCAAATAACGACATTGCTGCTGATATAACACTTAAACAAGATGAAGATGTATTAGATACATGGTTCTCTTCAGCTCTTTGGACTTTTTCAACGTTAGGTTGGCCAAATGAAACAGAAGACTTAAAAACCTTTCACCCTACCGATGTTTTAGTTACCGGTTTTGACATTATTTTCTTCTGGGTTGCGCGTATGATCATGATGACCATGCATTTCAATAAAGACGAAAATGGTAAAGCACAAATACCATTTAAAAAGATCTATATGACAGGCCTAATTCGTGACGAAAATGGCGATAAAATGAGTAAATCTAAAGGTAATGTTATTGATCCTTTGGATATGATTGATGGTATTTCTTTAGAGGATTTATTAAAGAAACGTACTGGCAACATGATGCAACCAAAACTTGCCAAGAAAATAGACAAATTAACCAAGAAAGAATTTCCAAATGGCATTGAAGCCCATGGTACTGATGCACTACGATTTACTTTAACGTCTGTTGCTACCACAGGTCGTGATATTAGTTGGGATATGAAACGTCTTGAAGGTTACCGTAACTTTACTAACAAGATATGGAATGCTAGTCGTTATGTATTAATGAACACGGAAGAGTTTGATTGTGGTCAAACCGCTAATGCAGAGCTAGAATTGTCGTTAGCCGATCGTTGGATCATTGGTCAATTTGAACAAACGGTTAAAACGGTACATGAAGCTTTTGACACTTTCCGATTTGATCTTGCATCACAAGCCTTGTATGAATTCACTTGGAATCAATTCTGTGATTGGTACTTAGAACTGACAAAACCCGTATTATTTCCTAGAGATCAAGAACAAGGAAGTGAAGCTCAACAACGTGGTACACGCCATACCTTAGTGAATGTATTAGAAGGTTTATTACGCTTAATGCATCCTATTATGCCTTTTATCACTGAAACTATTTGGCAGCGTGTGCAGCCATTAAGTGACTTCAGTAAAACTCATGATTCAATTATGGTGCAAGCATTCCCGCAGTTTGATGCCAAAAAATGTGATCAACAAGCGATTGATGATTTAGAGTGGGTTAAACAATTTATTGTTGCCATTCGTAATATTCGTGGTGAAATGGACATATCACCAAGTAAGTTATTGCCAGTATTACTTAAAAACGTGAATGCACTTGATCAACGTCGTTTAGATGAAAATGAGCAGTTCGTTAGTTCATTAGCTAAGTTAGAAAGTATTACAGTGCTCAGTGAAAATGAACAAGGACCTGCTTGTGCTTCTGCTGTTGTTGGTGATTTATCAGTATTAATTCCTATGGCAGGACTTATTGATAAAGATGCTGAGTTGGCTCGCTTAGACAAAGCTATCGATAAACTTGAAAAAGATGCTGCTAGAACGCGTGGTAAGTTAAGTAACGAAAACTTTGTTAGTAAAGCCCCCGCTTCCGTTATTGATAAAGAAAAAGCCAAACTACACGAAGCGGAATCAGCCCTAACCAAAATGTTAGAGCAAAAACAGCAAATAGCAGCGTTATAAAAATAAGTTCAATTGAAATAATGAAATACATGCTTATGTAGATCAATCAGGAAAAATTTACTATTGATAAGGAATGTCTTTCCTGCTGTGTTTTAGACCCTTCGACAAGCTCAGGATAATAGGAAATTTGGCCATTCGCCATGAGCGCGAAGCAGTCGAAAATGACATTATTACACTCCTGAGTAAAGTGCATAGACAAGATGAAATATGTAAATTGAACTTATTCATTACATCATTTGATAAAAAGCCCACATAAGTCATCACTTATGTGGGCTTTTGTTTGCTCATATCCGAAACTTTTTTAAAAAACATTGAACTATTTTAACTTTTGATAAAGCATATTGAAAATATCTGTGTTATTATATTTCCGCGTTGAGTTTTTGTGTTGCAGATGAAGGTTGATACTAACTTTTGTTTTAGATTTATCAGATAGCTATATTTGGATATTTTTAACAAACGGATTTAGGCAATGCAAACTAGTTGTTTGTTCCAAATACGCTTTGTTACGAATATGGTTTGTTTCCTTCCTCTTCCTGTACTACTTGGTAGAGGGCATTTACTCGGGTAAAAACGGCGTTAATTCTTATGGATTTATCCTTTTAAGAAAACGCTACATTAATATTATTTTTAGAAAATACGGGAAAATGTACATATGTCTGATTCAGTTAGCGGTAAAGTAAAATTCTTCAACGAAACTAAAGGTTTCGGTTTTATAGAACAAGAAAATGGTCCTGACGTGTTTGTTCACTTCAGCGCTATCACAGGAGACGGTTTCCGTACTCTTACTGACGGTCAAGCAGTATCGTTCAGTGTTAAACAAGGTCAAAAAGGCCCTGAAGCTGAGAACGTTGTAGCTGTTTAATTAAAGCTAACTTTCTATTTTATTACTTTCTTCACTCTTAAGATAAAGAAAATATAATAAATAAAGCGAAACAGCGGAGTATTAACATACGTTAATCTTCGCTTTTTTATTGTCTGAAATTCAAGTTATTTGAACAATAATTAATATCATTAAATAGATAAATGGCATCTACACCCACCCCACTTTGCTGAGTCGAGTGTTAGGTCAAACCATAAACCGTCAACTCTGGGCGTCTCCGTCAGCCCTGAGCGCGAAGCACTCGAAGGGAGCAGTCCTTCGACAGGCTCAGGATGAACGGACGATAACGTTGCTTTTATTCCGCAATATACTCAACTACTTCTAAGCCAAAACCAGACAGTGAATGATATTTCGTTTGTGAACTTAATAGTCTCATTTTACTCACACCTAAGTTAGACAAAATTTGCGAACCCACACCAACGTTACGTGAGCCAACGTGTCGATTGACTTCTTTGACTGTTTCACCCGCATCAATTTTAGCGTATTTTTTAACGAGATTAATCAATTCCATTGGTGATTCATGCTTACCTAGTAAAACTAACACACCGCCTTCTTTGGCTATTTTTTCTAGTGCATTAGCCATTGGCCATTTAGCAACACTTTCTCGTTCACTAAATAATAAGTCTCTAAAGGTATTTTCTAAATGTACACGCACTAACGTAGGTTCTTCTGACTTTATTTCACCTTTAGTTAACGCAAAGTGTGCTTGACCATCAATGGTGTCTTCAAACACAGTTAAGTCAAACTCACCAAACACTGTCGGTAATTTACATTGTGAAATACGTTTAATGGTTGTTTCGGTCGCATTTCTAAATTCAATTAAATCAGCAATAGTGCCCATTTTAATATCATGTTTTTTGGCAATGATTTCTAAATCTGGACGACGCGCCATAGTGCCGTCTTCATTTAAAATTTCAACAATAACGGCCGCAGGCTCAAGCCCCGCCATCCGAGCTAAATCAACACCCGCTTCAGTATGACCTGCGCGATTAAGTACGCCACCATCTTTAGCAATTAACGGAAAAATATGCCCTGGTTGCACAATATTCAAATGCGTCGCATCTTTAGCAACAGCAGCAAGTACCGTTGTCGCTCTATCGCCTGCAGAAATACCGGTAGTTACGCCAGTTGCTGCTTCAATCGATACAGTAAAGTTCGTGCTAAACTGAGCATCATTTTTATCAACCATCAAAGGTAATTTTAAAGTTTCACAACGCTCTTGCGTCATTGGCATACAAATCAAACCACGGCCATGAGTTGCCATAAAATTAATCGCTTGAGGCGTAACCATTTCAGCTGCCATGATGAAATCACCTTCATTTTCTCGGTCTTCATCATCCATCAAAATAACCATTTTACCTAAAGCAATATCGTCAATTATTTCTTGTGGTGTATGTAAATTCATTAGATTCTCTTTGGTTATTTATTTGTATTTAAGTCAATTTTTCAATTAATCCACTTCGACTGCTCGTTCGTCCTGAGCTTGTCGAAGGAAGGGTTACATAAAACCTGCTTTTTTCAATAAAGATTCAGTCACATTTGACTTGGGTTCCACTTCATATCCAGTACCATCTTTCGTCAGTAAGCGCTCTAAATAACGAGCGATCAAATCAACTTCCAAGTTCACTTTAGTCCCTACTTGGTAGTGGGCAAAAACAGTTTCTTTTACAGTATGTGGCACAATCGTTAAACGGAATTTACCGTCACTGAGCGCATTAACGGTTAAGCTAGTGCCATCAATGGTAACAGAGCCTTTTTCAGCAATATAATGAGCAATATCACCTGGCATTGAAAGCCAATATTCTATACTGTTACCATTGTTAGTAATAGACAGAATTTCAGAGATGCCATCAACATGACCAGAAACCATATGTCCACCAAAACGAGTGCTGGCTAACATCGCTTTTTCTAAATTAACAGCCATGCCAACGTCATAACTAGCAAAACCTGTTCGATTTAAGGTTTCATTAGAAACATCAACGCTGTAACTATTCTGATCGTAATCAACTACCGTTAAACAAATACCATTGGTAGCAATTGAATCGCCAAGTTTAACATCACTCATATTGAGATTATTTGTAGCAATCACTAAACGTGCTCCTTGCGCATTTATATTAATTGCTTTAATGGTCCCAACTGCTTCAATTATTCCAGTAAACATATGATTTCTCTATTAGATATTATTTATTTATGTACTACATATTTATGTACTGTCAATTTAGGTGTTTTTTGTCAGTCTAGCCGTAATACGAATATCACAACCAACTAGCCGAACATCCGTGATTTTAAGCGATTTAGCTTGTGACAAGGCCATTATAATAGGCATTTCCACCAAATTTTTACCCTCGCCACCCATCAACTTGGGTGCTTGATATAATATAAGCTCATCAGCTAAATCTTGTTCAATAAACGCACCCGCTAAATTTGCACCTGATTCAACTAACACTTCGTTTAAACCACGTTCTGCTAACGTAGTTAATAGCTTGGTTAAATTAATTTTACTTTGACCAACATTAGTTTTAATGGTGGGAAGTTGTACTTGTTCTACAAAATGAGGCCACTCGATTAAGTTTTCAAGGGGATGATCATTTAAAGTGCTGATAATTAGTATGGGTGAATTAACCTTAAAAAAATCTAAATCGGGTGTTAAGCGATTTTGACTATCAATAACAACCCGAACTGGTTGGCGAATATCATCTTCTTTATAACTTTGCTGTAATTCGCCTAACTCAGACCAACGCACCGTCATTTTAGCATTATCAGATAAAATAGAGTCAGCACCTGAAATGATGGCACAACTTTCAGCCCTTAACCTTTGTACGTCTTTTCTTGCTTCTGGTGAGGTGATCCATTTACTTTCACCATTTTTCATTGCCGTTTTACCATCAAGGCTTGACGCGAGTTTTACTCGAACATAAGGTAAAGCTTGAGTCATCAACTTAATAAAACCACGATTAAGTGCTTTTGCTTCATTTTCAAGTAAACCAGATTCAGCTTTAATACCTGCTTTCTCTAGCATTGCTAAACCACGACCAGAGACTTCTGGATTTGGATCAACCATGGCAGCTACCACACGTTTTACGCCAGCGTTTATTAATGCTTGGGCGCAAGGTGGCGTTCGACCAAAATGGCTACAAGGCTCTAACGTAACATAAGCCGTTGCGCCTTTAATTAAAGAGTCGTTGCTAACCCTAGCATCGGCTAACGCATTAATCTCAGCGTGCCCTTGCCCTGCTTTTTGGTGAAAGCCTGACCCAATAATTTTGTCTGTACCTGTGGCGTTATTTACTAATACACAACCTACCCTTGGATTAGGTGATGTCGTGTAATGACCTTGCTTTGCTAACTTAATAGCTAACGCCATATAGTGATGATCTGTTTGGCTAAACACGTTGCTTTCCTTGTCCTGTGCTTTTTATAGCTTTTTTATCAGTATTTTTCACCCGGTTAAGGCTTTCTTTGCCTAATCTAGCTATTTCATCCGCAAACTCACTGATGTCTTCAAACGATAGGTACACCGAAGCGAAACGTAAATAGGCAACTTTATCTAATTCTTTTAGTTGTGCCATAGTCAAATTACCTAACATTTCACTAGTCACTTCTCGTTCACCTGTGGCACGTAACTGTGATTTTAATTTATTGATTGATAATTCAACTTGTTCAATGTTAACCGGACGTTTCTCTAAGGCACGACTAAAACCACTTCGCATCTTATCTTCATTGAACGGTTCACGCGTACCATCACGTTTGATAATACGCGGCATCACCAATTCAGCCGTTTCAAAAGTGGTATAACGTTCATGACAAGCAAGACATTCACGACGACGGCGAATTTGGTGACCGTCAGAAACCAAACGTGAATCGATAACTTTGGTATCTGTTGCGCTACAAAAAGGACAATACATTATTTACCTATTAAAGTTATAACCCTAGACCCTTCGACAGGCTCAGGGAGAACGGATTTATTGTCCGAATATCCTGAGCATACCGAAGGACAGGCTCAGGATAATGGATAAAAACTAGCATAAAATGCTATTAGCAAAAGATATTTAGTCGCAGGACAGATCAAAAATGGCCGCTAATTGCGACCATTTTAATATAAATTCACTTACATTAGTGAATTAGTTTGTAATTCAAGCCACTATTTTTGATACACAGGAAAACGACCACAAAGCTCAGAGACTTGCCCTTGTACACGAGCAATAACGTCTTCATTGTTGATGTCATCTAAAATGTCACAAATCCACGTTGTTAATGTTTTAGTTTCTGTCGTACCAAAACCACGACGAGTGATTGCTGGAGTACCTAAACGTAAACCTGAAGTAACAAACGGAGAACGAGGATCGTTTGGTACTGAGTTTTTGTTTACAGTGATGTGTGCTTTACCTAACGCTGCATCAGCATCTTTACCCGTAATGTCTTTATCAATTAAATCGAGTAATAACAAGTGGTTATCCGTACCATTTGAGACAACTTTATAACCGCGTTCTTGTAATACTTCTACCATCGTTTTAGCGTTATCTAAAACACATTGTTGGTACACTTTAAATTCTGGTTGTAATGCTTCTTTAAAGGCAACCGCTTTTGCTGCAATGACGTGCATTAATGGACCACCTTGACCACCAGGAAAAACAGCACTGTTTAATTTTTTATAAACAGCTTCGTCATCACAAGCAGAAACAATTAAACCACCACGAGGTCCCGCTAATGTTTTATGCGTAGTCGTAGTTACCACATGTGCATGTGGTACAGGGTTTGGATAAAGACCAGCAGCAACAAGACCTGCAACGTGAGCCATATCAACGAAGAAATAAGCACCCACTTTGTCAGCGATTTTACGCATACGCGCCCAATCAACAACGCCAGAAAAGGCAGAAAAACCACCAATAATCATTTCAGGTTTGTGTTCATCAGCTAAACGTTCTAATTCTGCATAATCAATATCGCCAGTTTCAGGGTGAAGACCATATTGAAAAGCTTCATATGATTTACCTGAAAAGTTCACGTGAGAACCATGAGTTAAATGACCACCATGAGCTAAGCTCATACCTAAAACTTTTCCGCCGGGTGTAACCAATGCTTGAAAAACAGCTGAGTTTGCTTGAGAACCAGCATGTGGTTGAACATTAGCATACGTTGCGCCAAATAATTCTTTAGCGCGATCAATTGCTAATTGTTCTGCAATATCAACATATTCACAACCACCGTAATAACGTTTACCAGGATAGCCTTCAGCATATTTGTTCGTTAATTGTGAACCTTGTGCTTCAAGTACACGCGGGCTACAGTAGTTTTCAGAAGCAATTAGTTCAATGTGTTCTTCTTGACGTACAACTTCATTGCTCATTGCTTCATAAAGTTCTGGATCAAAATCGGCAATATTCATATCACGAGTAAACATGTTTTTTCCTCAAATAAGCAACCAAAGGCTGCAAGTTTTTACTGTACATTTGACAGTACAATTAAAGTGCTAAAATAATGCCCGATATTCTGCCTGAATTTGCTCAAAATGTATATGATAAAACCACTAGGTTCTAGTTCATTTTGACTTGTTTTATGTTCTATTTATACTTTGATATATAAAGTACCAACAGGTGCCTTGCATTCAAACGCCCATGAGCTACATAACAACATTACAGATAAAATTAACTTAACGCTAGCACAACGGTTTCAGATCGTAACTTCTTAGCCATCAATAGCACTAACAAAATGGTCATAACAAGAGTGACTAAACCGGTAAAAGCCATTAATAACCACGATACGGGTAACCCTTTAAATAAATCTTCCATAATCAGTGATTGCCCTGAAATGGGTAACCACTCTAACCATTTCGGCTTATCATCAACAAACATCATCACCACTGGCACCATAGCAGGCAGCATAATAATCATAGAAACCATTGACTGTGCTTCTTTAAAGTTTTTTGATTGAAAAGCGACAAATAACTGTAATGCTGAAGCAAAAAAACAAATAGGTACTAGTAATAATAACAGCGCTAAAATAGTAAACGTATCTAAACTAAAACTGGCACCAATTTTAGTTAAATCAATAAAGCTCACTGAAAATGACGTTAAACTTAACGTTAATAATACGCCAATACAGGCAATTAAACTGGCACAACAGAGCTTAGCCGCAACAATTTTAACCGTACTAACCGGTTGGCATAGTAGCATTTCTAACACATTACGCTCACGCTCGCCTGCACTGGCATCGATAGCCACGGGTAAACCTGACATAAAGGCTGCCATTAATAAATACAAACCAAGCATCATAGATACAATCATCGCATTGGAATTTGGTAACGAGGTATCTTGCTCGATAATTTTAACCACTTGCAACAATCGCACATCAATACCACGTACTAATAAGCGCTTATAACCAATGGCACGAGTATAGTTGTTAATGGTGTTTTTTATACGCCTAACAGGTGATAAATTTGCTTTTTCGCTATAATCAGCACTAAGGTAAACTTCAATGGTTTTGCCGCCTAGCATGTCTTGATTAAAGCTTGCTGGAATAGTTAACGTTAGGTTACGTTCATCCCAGATAGTTTTTTTATCACTGGGCACATCACTAAATAATAGTATGTTTTCATCATTCAATGCGTCAATCAGTTTTGGCGCAAATTTAGTACCTGATATTTTAAGGTAGATGGCGGGAGTTTCGACTGCTTCTTTGATCATCACTTTAGACATAGTAAAAATCATTACCGGTGCCATCACCGCCATCATCATAGCTAGCATCATGGCACGCTTATCTCTAAAGGCTTCCTTCAACTCTTTGCCGAGTAACGCATTAAACTGGCTCATGTTAGAAATAATCATGCGGCAACGCCTTCATCTGAGCCAATGATCTTAACAAAAGCTTCCTCTAAATTCGTTTCACCCGCTAGCTCACATAACTCTTCTGGCGTACCTTGCGCTGCTAGTTTTCCGTTGGCAACAATAATCACGCGGTCACATAGTGCTGCAACTTCTTGCATGACGTGTGATGAGAACAGAATACAATGACCTTTCTCTTTAAAACGTGCGAGATAATTACGTAATACTCGGGTACTCATCACATCAAGGCCACGAGTCGGTTCATCAAGAACAAAGTTTTTAGGTTGGTGTACAAGTGCTTGCGCTAAAGTTACCTTCATTCGTTGACCTTGAGAAAAACCCAATGTTTTACGATGGGCTAATTCTGTCATCTCTAAATCGTTAATTACCGTTTCTATCGCTTGATGTTTAGCATCACCTTGTAAGCCATGAATACTGGCAAAGTAATCTATTTGCTCGTAAGCAGTTAAACGCTCATATAAACCAAATTTATCAGGAAATATACCTAAGCGAGCTCTAGCGCCAAGGGGATTATTAACCACATTAATACCATCAATAGTGGCACTGCCACCATCCGCTTTAAGCAAGCCATAAAGCGTGCGTAAACACGTGGTTTTTCCGGCACCATTAGGGCCTAAAATACCCGTTATTTCACCATCGTTAGCCGTAAAAGATAAACCATCGAGTGCGATTACTGGGTTTTCTTGCTTTCTAAACAAGCCTTTTTTTACACCACCAAATGATTTACATAAATTAGTCACTTCAATCATTAGTCAGTACCTCCCTGTATTTCGGTCAGTGGTTCAAAATTTGTTATTCCACCATTTAAATTCGTCATAAAAGATTCATTAGGAACATCGTCTAAACAAGATTCGTCTAGCGCTTTGGGGTTAAGTGCGGTTAAGAATTCATTAATAATGTCACTAGCACACGTACTCATCGCAACAGTATGTGCTGCATTTTTCACAACTATGTGATGATTGTTTGGTAAAGACTTAGCACTATACTCGCCATTACTTGGTGGTGTCACTGGGTCTAGATCACCTGACAAAATAAGTGTTGGGATATCAGCGGTTACCGGTTGATAGAATGCCTCACCTGGCCGGTATTGTGGCCACAAAGGACACGCCATTTTAAAACTAGAATGACTATCGTCACCACCAAAGTTATTATCTGTATCTTGTTCAAAGTCAGCGGGTGATATTCTGGGGTAATCTTCATTACAGGTAATATTAAATAATAAACCAATGTAAATACCTTGCCCACCTTCTGTTTGTGCTATTAAACCAGCTAAGGGCATATAGTTACCTAAATAAGCTTGATGGATAACCAAAGGTACTAATGAGCGTGTTGATACTGAGTATAATTGACTACGAATAATACCCAATAGTTTTGCTTTGCTTATCACAAACTGGGTCTGTGTGCCCAAACGCGGATGAGCAATATTCACTTGTGTGGGAGCTTCTGCAAGACGTGCTAATAAGGTTTGAAATTCTTGTTCAAGTTGGGGGAATGCTTGTTGACAACTTAATTCTTTTTGACAGTTTTGTAATAATAAATTAAATGAACGTGCTGAACTTTGACCAAATAGGCCAATAGGAACTTCTATTGGCCCGACACTGTCTAACACAACACTACGTAATGATTCCGGGAACATGCGCATATAAACTAGACCCGCACGTGTACCATATGAACCACCATAAATATTAATTTTCTGATGACCTAATGCTTCACGCACGGCGTCAAAATCTCGAATGCCATTTTCTGAATTATATTGACTAAGATCCCCTGTTAAATTTTTTAGACAATCGTTTATATCTTGTATAGAAAAATTTTCTGGCGTTAATGCGTAAATATTTTGCTCTGATGCCTCTTCACATTGTAAAGGATGAGAACCTCCTGTTCCGCGTTGATCCACTAAAATCAAATCACGCGTTTTACGCACTTCATAAAACACATTAGTTAAACCTGATGCTAATTCTACCGCTGCTTGTCCTGGGCCACCGGCAAGAAACATTAAAGGGGTTTTATCATCGCTATTATCGATAGCAGGCAATACCACAAAATTTATTGTGATATGTTCGCCGTCTGCTTTATTATAATTTTCGAGTACTTGCAATTTACCACACTTAACCTGAGACTTAATTCCATCTACGTGGCAATCTTCTAGTGTGAATTGCTGATGTTGACTATAAGCATCAATGCTTACCAGTAAAATAAACAATGAAATAATCATTCCGCTTTTTATCATTTTATCCATCCATCTTGTTTAACATGTTCTTTACAAAATTAGTTGTATTATATTTTATTTTGTTTTTTCATTCTTTGGAATGTGGCTATGTGTAAATATTTACAAATAGCCATTCACAAATGCCTTAATAAAAGATAAAGTTTAGTTATTGACCTAACCCGAATTAGCAAAGGAATCCTAATGGAAATAAATCAGTGGGTAGATGAACTGTTTGAAGTGTTTGACGAAGATAAAGATGGTGTAATAAATCGCTCAGAATTTGTAGAATTAATTGAAGTATTATTACAGGATAAAGGTCTTCGCATGTGCGAATCTATATTCAACCGTTTTGATACTAACCATAGTAATTCTATCTCTAAAGATGAATTAAAAGTGATGGTGATAGAGTTGGCGTTATAATTTCAGCTGTCTAACGCTTTATTTTATTAGTTTGTTAACACTAGATGGTGCCCCGACCCGGATTTGAACCAGGGACACGAGGATTTTCAATCCTCTGCTCTACCAACTGAGCTATCGGGGCGTTGAATCATATTCTTAAAAAGAACTATATTTCAAAGTTCGCGTATCATAGCGATAATTTCATAGGCTAGCAACCGTTTTTTATACTTTTTAAACCCTTAATACAAATGACTAATTAAAGTTCAAAATCACCAAAGTCTAGATCATTATCATGAACGACTTTAGGTTTAGTTGGTGGGTCTAATAATGACCGCTGTTGCGCTTCATGTACAATGTCTACTAAATTTATTTCTTCCTCTACTTTATGATTATTTTTATTCTGTTGACGTTTTTTTCTTTGAATACAGCGTTTAATTACTTTTTGCTTGTTGTCATTGTCAAAATTAATCCAATCCTGTCTTTCCTCACGCGTGCGCAGACAACCAAGACAGTAGCCTTTAACATTTGATTGGCATATACCCACACAAGGGCTTGGAACATCAAAAAATTCTAACTGCACTATACCAACCACCGTTAAATAAAAATGCACTGTAAGTTAAGTATAACTTATCAGTGCACCGAGTAGATAATTTAGTCTAGTTTATCAGTGGCAATATGGTAATCAGGGTCTTCAATTACATTGACTTCGACTAAATCACCCGCTTTTTTAAGTAATAACTTACATTCATTATTCAAGTGTTTTAAATGTAAGGTTTTACCTTTAGCTAAATAACGTTCAGCTAACGTATCAATCGCTTCAATAGCGGAGTGATCAGCAACACGAGAACGTTTAAATTCAATAATGATTTCATTACTATCGTTCTCAATATCAAATTGTTCTAAAAAGGTGGACACTGAGCCAAAGAAAATGGGTCCTGTCACCTCATAGACAGTAGAGCCCTGTTCATTGATGCTACGACTTACAATAATATGTTTTGCATGCTCCCAAGCAAAAACCAACGCTGAAACAATCACACCTACAATAACGGCAACAGCTAAATCAGTGGCAACGGTTACACCTGAAACCAAAATAATAACGAAGGCATCCGCTTTTGGTACTTTACTCAAAATTCTAAAGCTTGACCATTCAAAGGTGCCAATAACTACAATAAACATGACACCAACCAATGCCGCTAGTGGAATCATTTCAATCAAACCTGAAGCAAATAGAATAAAGCCAAGTAATGCTAATGCAGCAGTAATACCTGATGCTCTACCTCGACCACCAGAATTCACATTGATCATCGACTGACCAATCATGGCACAACCACCCATGCCACCGAAAAACCCTGTCACTGTATTGGCTGCACCTTGAGCGATACACTCTTTATTGCCTTTACCGCGTGTACCAGTTAATTCATCAATTAATGTTAATGTTAATAACGACTCAATTAAACCAATTGCTGCCAGTACTAAAGCAAAAGGAAGAATAATTTTTAATGTTTCAAAAGAAAATGGAACATTAGGAATAGAAAATTGCGGTAAGCCACCCGCAATAGATGCTGTAGGGTCATTTGTCATATCACGAAGAAAATCAACAACTGTACGAGTATCAAGCCCTAAGCTTTGCACTAATACGGTAACAACAACAATAGCAACTAATGACGACGGTACCGCTTTAGTTAATTTTGGTAAAAAATGAATAATAGCCATGGTTAATAGTATAAGACCTGCCATGATCATCATAGGTGAGCCTTGTAACCATTCAAGCTCACCCGCACTATTCGTTACTTTGAATTGCCCTAGCTGTGCTAAGAAAATCACAATAGCTAAACCATTTACAAAACCTAACATCACCGGATGAGGAACTAAGCGAATAAATTTCCCCAGTTTCATTATACCGGCCAAAATTTGTAGTATGCCAGTGAGTACCACAGTAGCAAATAAATATTCCACACCATGTATGGCAACCAAACTCACCATAACGACTGCCATGGCGCCTGTTGCACCAGAAATCATTCCCGGACGACCACCAAAGATAGCGGTAATTAAACCCACCATAAAAGCAGCATATAAACCGACTAATGGTTCAACACCAGCAACAAAAGCAAAAGCTACTGCTTCAGGCACTAAAGCTAACGCGACAGTTAAGCCAGACAGCACATCATTTTTCAGGTTAGACACCTTACTCGCGTGTAATTCAAACATTTTTATCTCATTGATTATATTAGTGCGATGTATTGATAATAAACACATACGCGAAGTTAGCTGCTAATGGCCAACTGAGGATAGGCGACTATTAGGATTAGGATTAGGAAACATAGCTATTTTTAGGGCGCAAATACTATAGATTAAATCAATAAAAGTCAATTTTTGTAGGTTTTTACAATAAAATGAAGTACTGGTTTTTATATTAATAAAATTTATTCGCCAACAACTTTTACCCTTCACCTCTACAATATAAGATAAACTTTAAAAGCCTTAATTTTAAAGT